>JANRBC010000033.1 GCA_030727685.1 Ilumatobacteraceae bacterium | reverse complement strand
TAATTCGGCGTAAGAAATAGTGTCGCCAAATACGGCGCGTTTTGTTGGGCAATCTCGGCAACAATGAAAGGGTGGCAGATCCGATCGTTTATGTTGAGCAGCGCATTGCGGCTGCATTTGCCAAAGTTGCGGGAGCCAAGGCAGACGGCATTGACACCGCTGTGCGAGCGAGCGATCGGGCCGATGCCCAGGTAAATGGTTCGATCGCGCTTGCCAAAGCGATGGGGTTGACACCGCGTGATGTGGCGACAAAAGTGCTTGAAGTTGCCGATCTCAAAGATATTTGCAGTGACGCCCAAGTGGCCGGGCCTGGGTTCATCAACTTAACTTTTCAAAATGAGTTTTTAGCACGCGAACTGATGTCGTCGAGCGCGAGTGAAAAACTCGGTGTGCGCAATGCGACCAAGCCGCGCAAAATTGTGATTGATTATTCGGCGCCGAACGTGGCCAAAGAGATGCATGTTGGACATTTGCGATCGACGGTGATCGGCGACGCGCTCGTGCGAATGTTGATGTTCGTCGGCAATACGGTTGTGCGCGAAAACCATGTCGGCGATTGGGGAACACCGTTTGGCATGTTGATTGAGCATTTAGTCGATTTGGGCGAGACACATGCCGCCAACGAACTTTCTGTTGGTGACCTCGATTCGTTTTATCGCAGTGCGCGAAAGAAGTTTGACGAATCAGAACAGTTTCAAGCACGGGCGAGGGCGCGAGTTGTGCTGTTGCAGGGTGGCGATGCAGAGACACTGCGACTTTGGAAACTTCTCGTTGCCGAGAGCACGAGATATTTTCAGATGATTTATCGCACGCTCGGTGTGTTGCTGGAAGACACCGACATCATGGGCGAAAGCGCGTACAACAATTTGTTGCCTCAAGTTGTCGAACGGCTTGGCAAATTGAAAATGCTGACGACAAGTGATGGGGCCGAGGTTGTGTTTGCCGAAGGTTTCGTTAATCGCGAGAATCAACCGTTGCCGCTAATTATCCGTAAGACTGACGGTGGATACAACTATGCGACGAGCGATTTGGCGTGCGTGATTGATCGCGTTGAGAGACTGGACGCAGATTTGTTGTTGTATGTGGTTGGTGCACCACAAGCACAACATTTGCAAATGGTCGCCGCCGTATCGAAGCAGGCGGGCTGGTTGAATTCGTCGCGAGAGATGGTGCATGTTTCGTTTGGCAATGTTCTAGGTGCCGATAAAAAAATGTTGAAGACGAGAAGCGGCGAGACGGTGAAACTTGACGCATTGTTGACCGAGTCAGTTGAGCGCGCGGCGGCTGCAGTTGCTGAGAAGAACCCAGAACTCTCTGATGTGGAGAAGGCGAAGATTGCCCGCACGGTGGGCATTGGCGCCGTGAAATATGCCGACTTGTCGACTGACCGAATTAAGGATTACACATTTGATTGGGATCGGATGTTGTCGTTTGACGGCAATACTGCGCCGTATTTGCAGTATGCGCACGCACGAATTTGCAGTATTTTTCGTCGCGCCAATGTCGAGCGAGCAAGTGTGCGAAGTTTTGAGCCAGTGATTAGCCATACTGCTGAACGCGAGTTGGCGATGCGTGTGTTGCAATTTGATTCGGCGCTTTGGGACACAATTGACAAATACAGCCCGCATCGTT
This sequence comes from Ilumatobacteraceae bacterium, assembly GCA_030727685.1. Lineage (GTDB taxonomy): Bacteria > Actinomycetota > Acidimicrobiia > Acidimicrobiales > Ilumatobacteraceae > BACL27. Next base: position 6,167 of record JANRBC010000033.1, on the reverse strand, counting down.
TGTGCACTTATCTATACGAATTGGCGACGAGTTTCTCGTCGTTCTATGAGCAGTGCCCTGTGCTGAAAGCAGAAACCGAAACAGAGCGCACCAGTCGATTGATGCTTTGTGACTTGACGGCACGAGTTATGCAGACGGGTCTTGGCGTGTTGGGTATCGAAGCACCGGAGCAGATGTGAGTCGCATCGCCAAACACTTATTGCCTGATTCGGCAAAGACCAACGCTCTCGGGCATCTTGAGATTGGCGGCTGTGATCTGATCACACTTGCCGACGAATTTGGCACGCCAACTTTTGTTTATGACGAAGCACATTTGCGCGCGCGATGCCAAGAGGCAGTTCGCGCGTTCGGCAAGCAGCGAGTTGTGTATGCGACGAAAGCATTTTTGTGTGGGGCGATGGCTCGTTTGGCGTACGAAGAGGGCCTGTTGCTCGACGTTGCGACAGGGGGAGAACTGTTTGTCGCTTTGAATGCCGGCGTGCCTGGTTCGGCTTGCGTGTTGCACGGCAACAACAAGTCGATTGAAGAATTGAAGATGGCTCTCGACGCCGACGTTCAGCACATCGTTGTCGATAATTTTGACGAACTCGATCGGCTTGATGCTCTGCACGCAAGCGGTGCGAAGCGAGCACGAGTTCAACTGCGAATTACGCCGGGCGTTGCCGTGCATACACACGAATTCGTTTCGACTGGCCAAGATGACTCGAAGTTTGGGTTTAACCTGCGCAATGGTGACGCGCAACGGGCCGTTGATCGAGTTCGTTCGTCGGCGAGCGTCGAGTTCGTGGGCATTCACTGCCATATTGGATCAAATGTTTTTGCTGCAGAAAATTTCACGCAGGCGGCACAGATCATGGTTGATTTTGCCAATCAACTCGGTGTCGACGAATTGACTTTGGGTGGTGGTCTTGGCGTTGCATATATCGAATCAGAAAATACGCCGACGATTACGCAGTGGGCAGAGTCTTTGGCAGCAGCGACGGCAAAGTTAAGCAAGACGACCAAAGTTTTTGTCGAACCAGGTCGGGCGATTGTGGCGAGTGCGGCCGTGACTCTTTATCGAATTGGTTCGGTTAAGAACTTGCCAGGTATTCGTACATATGTGGCAGTTGATGGCGGCATGAGTGACAACCCGCGACCTGTTTTGTATGACTCTGGTTACGAAGCATTTTTGCCAGCACGTGCAGAAGCAGATCGCACCGAGCGGGCGCGAGTTGTCGGCAAACATTGTGAGAGTGGCGATGTGTTGATTAACGATGCAATGTTGCCGAGCGGTTATGCAGTTGGCGATGTGTTGGCAACACCTGTGACTGGCGCGTATGGACACAGCATGGGATCTAACTACAACAAAGTCACTCGGCCACCAGTTGTGTTTGTGCGCGACGGCGTTGCGCGAGTTGTTGTACGTCGTGAAACATACTCAGATCTCGTTAATCTCGATGTCGCAGATAGCGTATAAATATGGTTTCACAGACCAAATCAGAAGTTGTTCGCCTTGGGGTGCTTGGGCATGGTGTAGTCGGCTCGGCTTTTGTCAAGCTTGTTGCTCGCCAATCTGATCAAATTTTGGCCCGAAGCGGCGTACGCCTCGAAGTAACAAAAGTCTGCGTGCGCGACAAGACAAAAAAGCACACGCTGCCCAAAGGTGCGGTGCTAGTCACTGACGCACACGAACTTGTGCAGTCGGCCGACGTAGATCTTGTAGTCGAATTAATGGGCGGAATTGAGCCGGCGTTTCAACTTATTTCTGAAACTCTGGGCAAGCACAAACCCGTAGTAACGGCGAACAAAGCGTTGCTGGCCAAGCACGGTGTCGAGCTCTTTGCGATTGCTGACGCAGCATCAACCGACTTGCTGTTTGAAGCCGCAGTTTGCGGTGGCATTCCGTTGATTCGACCATTGCGTGAAAGTTTGCGCGGTGAACCGATTTCGCGCGTGATGGGCATTGTCAATGGCACGACGAATTTTATTTTGACCAAGATGAGCGAGGTTGGTGCCGACTATTCGGTTGCGTTGGCCGAAGCACAGCAACTTGGTTTTGCTGAAGCTGACCCAACAGCAGATGTTGAAGGACATGACGCTGCTGCCAAAATTGCGATTATCGCCAGCATCGCATTTGGCACAACTGTGCGAGCTGAAGATGTTTATGTTGAGGGCATCAGCAAACTGACCGCTGCTGACATAACAATCGCGCGCAAGTTTGGTTATGCCGTTAAGTTGCTCGGTGTCGCAGAACTAGATGCTGCAACATCGATGGTCTCGGTTCGCGTGCACCCGGCGCTGGTGCCGTTGAATAATCCGCTTGCGGCAGTGCGTGAAAGTTTTAATGCTGTGTTGGTTGATGGCGAGTCGTCTGGTTCGTTGATGTTTTATGGACGAGGTGCCGGTGGCGAACCAACTGCATCAGCAGTGCTTGGCGACGTGATCGACGCGGCGATCAATTTGCGCAAAGGCACACATGCTCTGCTCGGCACATTTGAAAAGTCGAAGTTGAAAGAGATGAGTGCGGTGAACTGCGAGTACATGATCGGTCTTGAAGTTGCCGACAAGCCTGGCGTATTGCATGCCGTAACTGGAGTGTTCGCGCGCAACGGTGTGAGCATTCGCGCGGCCGAACAAGACGGCATTGGCGAAGATGCTCGACTGGTGTTTTTGACTCATGACGCAAATGAAGCAGCAGTTCAAAATTGTTTGAGCGAGTTCAAGTCGCAAGATTTTGTGAAGCATGTTGGTGCATTGCTTCGCGTTGTTGCTAACTCGTAACGATGCAATATATTTCGACGCGAGGTCAAGCACCGAAGATCGGTTTTTGTGATGTGTTGCTCGCTGGTTTGGCGCGCGACGGTGGTTTGTATGTGCCAGAGACCTGGCCGAAGTTGGGCGAGTCGGCAGTTGGTGCCGCGGCTGCGTCAGCAAAAAATAGTGCGTCGGCGAGTTATGCGCAGAAGGCAGCAAGCATCATGTCGCCATTTGTGGGCGCTGAGATTGATCAACAAGTTTTCGAAAAACTTTGTGCCGAGGCGTATTCAACATTTCGACACCCCGAGGTGGCGCCGCTTGTAGAGATCGGACCAAACGAATATCTGCTCGAACTGTTTCATGGGCCAACGCTGGCGTTTAAAGATGTGGCGCTACAGCTTGTTGGCAAGTTGTTTGACCATGTTTTGACGCAACGCAACGAACGCGTAATGATCGTCGGGGCAACAAGTGGCGACACTGGTGGTGCCGCCTTTGATGGCATTGCCGCGTGTCGCAATGTTGACATTGTGATGCTTTATCCGAATAATCGGGTGAGTGATGTGCAGCGTCGACAGATGACGACATTGACTGCGCCGAATGTGCATGCTGTCGCTGTTGATGGCACATTTGATGATTGCCAAGATTTGGTCAAGGCAATGTTTAATGACCAAGAGTTTCGCGATGCCAATCAACTTTCGGCTGTTAACTCAATCAACTGGGTTCGAGTGATGGCACAAGTTGTCTATTACGTAACGGCAATTGAAAAACTTGGTCGTTCGGCTGTGTTTAGTGTGCCGACCGGCAATTTTGGCAATGTGTTGGCCGGTTGGATTGCCAAACAGATGGGTGCGCAAATCGAAGGCTTTGTTGTTGCCTCGAACACGAACGATATTTTGACGCGCTTTTTTGAGTCGAAACAGATGGTCGCCAATGAAGTTGTGCCAACGTTGAGCCCAAGTATGGATATTCAAGTTTCGTCGAACTTCGAACGTTTGTTGTTTGAGACAAATAATCGTGACGGTGCAGAGACAGCGAAGCAACTAACCAATTTTCGCGCAACAGGCAAACTCGAAGTGGGCGTGAGCGTTTATCAAAAATGGTTCGAGAGTGCGTTTGTTGGTCGACGTTGCAACGACGAGCAAACTTTGGCCACGATGCAAGATGTCTATAAGCAGTCGGCGATGTTGATTGATCCACATACGGCGGTTGGTTTGTCTGCGGCACGTCAGAGCGCGGGCGTTGATTATCCAAAAAATATGCCGATGATTACTTTGGCCACTGCACACCCTGCGAAGTTTCCGGATGCGGTGCGTCGTGCGACTGGTCAGACACCGAAGTTGCCAGAGCATCTCGCCGATTTAATGTCGCGACCCGAACGAAGCGTTTCTCTGCCTAATGATTTGGGGGCAGTGCAAGCGTTTGTTGCTAGTTGTCGCAAGTAAGACCGCTGTTGCCATTGAGTTGATAGTCGGCTAGAGTTGTGTTGCTCGGGTTCCCGAGCGAGTCTCCGCCAATTCGTGGCAGACGCATTTCAACGCAATCTGATCTGTGCCCCTGCATATTGAGTTTTAGCGGCAAGTTGGGAAACAAAAAATTCTGTTCCCCTGAAAGAAGGCATTGTGGCTAGTGAAGCCCTTGAACAATCGGCACTTGAGGCAAAAGATCGCGAACAGCTTGTAGCGATCGCAAAGGCGCTCGGCGTGAAGTCGGCAGCGCGTGCGAAAAAAGAAGAAATTATTGAGATGATTCTCGAGCAGACGGCGCCGTCGCCTGTTGTGGCTGCGCCTGTCGCGGCAACGTCAGCAAAAAGAGCCAGTGCGGGTGGCTCGAAGAGCGCGAGTGATGCGAAGTCTGACGGGCCAGTGCTTGGCGCGGACGGACAACCACTTGCCGAATGGGAAATCGAACTTGCAGAGCATGAAGGCACGCCGATTGCGCCTGATGCACGCCGACAAAGTGATGTTGGTGACCGCGGTGACTCGCGTGGTGGTGGCGATCGCAATGATCGCAACGATCGTAACGATCGTAACGATCGTGGTCCGCGCAACGACCGTAACGACCGAAACGATCGCAACGATCGCGGTCCGCGCAATGATCGCAACGACCGTAATGACCGGGGCTTTCAACGAAATTTCAACGATCAAGATGGCGGCAACCGCAATCGCAATCGTCGACGCCGTCGTGGACCTGGTGGTTTTCGAAACTCACGCGACGAAGGCCCACAAGGTGATGATCGCTACGAGTTGAATGAACCGCAAGAACAGCACGAGCCAATTAGTAACGACCCAGTTGAACTTGCTGGCTATTTAGATTTGCGCGACGAGGGCTATGGCTTCTTGCGTGTGAACGGATATTTAGCTTCATCGGGCGACGCATATGTATCGGTTCGATTGACTCGGCAATTTAATTTGCGCAAGGGCGACCATGTAACCGGCATGTGCCGACCTGCAGGTCGCAATGAGAAGAACCCGGGCATGATCGACATTCGAACGATCAACGGAATCGAAGCCGAAAAGATGAAGGCACGACCGAAGTTCGAAGATCTGACACCGTTGTTTCCGGACGAAAAGTTAGAACTTTCGACGGCGAGTGACCCGACCAATATGACAGCGCGAATTATCGACTTGATTTCGCCGATCGGCAAAGGTCAGCGTGGCATTATCGTGTCGCCGCCAAAAGCCGGTAAGACGAGCGTGATGAAGACGATCGCAACTTCTATCGAAAAGAATTACCCAGAAGTGAAGTTGATCGTATTGTTGATTGACGAGCGACCAGAAGAAGTTACTGACATGCGACGCACCGTGAAGGGCGAAGTTGTTTCATCAACTTTTGATCGTCCATCTGAAGAGCACACTCATGTCGCCGAATTAGTCATTGAAAAAGCCAAGCGAATGGTTGAGATGGGCGAAGACGTGGTGATTATTCTTGACGGAATCACTCGTTTGTCGCGTGCTTACAACCTTGCGGCGCCAACAACCGGACGCGTGATGTCGGGTGGTATTGACGCGGGTGCTTTGTATCCACCGAAAAAGTTTTTTGGTGCGGCGCGAAACATTGAAGAAGGTGGCAGTTTGACGATTTTGGCGACTGCGCTTGTCGAAACGAATAGTCGAATGGACGACGCGATTTTCGAAGAGTTCAAGGGCACAGGCAACATGGAGTTGCGTCTTGATCGCAAACTTGCCGAGCGTCGTATTTATCCGGCGATCGATGTTGATGCGTCGAGCACTCGACATGAAGAGTTGCTGTTCAACCGTCAACAGTTGCAAATGGTCTGGAAGTTGCGACGCGTTTTGAGCGGCCTTGCGGCTGATGGCAACGCAGCGCCGGGTCTTGAGTTGTTGATTGATCGCTTGAAGACTTTCAAGAACAACGACGAGTTCTTGGCTGAAATCGCAAAACAGCCAACTTCGTAAATTTCGTCGCTT
>JANRBC010000032.1 GCA_030727685.1 Ilumatobacteraceae bacterium | reverse complement strand
GTTAACAGATGGGTCTCGGTTGTGTGCTGTGATACCGCCGATCGCTGTCGACGGTTCGTGCGTTTCTATCCGTCGTTTTAGCGTCGACCGCATCACGCTGAATGACTTTGCAGACCGCCACGTCGGTGAGATTCTGCAACAACTCGTTTTTGATCGTCGCAATTTATTGATCAGCGGTGCTGCCTCGGCGGGCAAGACAACACTGCTCAATTCACTTTGTGACTTTCTGACACCCAACGAACGCGTCGTGACGATCGAAGACATCGCCGAGTTGAAACTCGCCCATCCTCATGTGGTCAGGCTTGAAGCACGACCACTAAGCCCCGATGGCAACCTCGAAATTTCGACAAGATCACTCGTGCGCACAGCGTTGCGTTTGCGTCCTGACCGCTTGATAATTGGTGAAGTACGCGGTGCCGAAACGCTCGACATGTTGTCGGCGATGAACACCGGGCACGACGGTTCTATGTCGACAATTCATGCAAACAGTGCACGCGATGCACTGCGCCGTGTTGAGTCGTTAGTTATGCAATACGCCACGAATTGGTCACGAGATGTTGTTCGCGATCATGTTGCCGCTTCAATCAACGCAATCGTGCATGTGGCACGGCATATTGATGGTTCGCGATTTATTCAACAAATTCTGTTGATTGAGCAAAATCAGTTGCGAGTTGTAGTTGCCGACGGTCGCATTGTCGACGAAGTTTTGCAATGAAACTGTTATTTTCGCTGTTCGGTGCGTCAGGTTTTGCTGTTTTGATATATCTATGCAGCACTTGGTATCTGCAGCCATTTTTAATTAGACAAACTGTCTTGCGTCGCCTAAATCGTCAGAGTTTGATGGCACGACTCGTGGGCAAACTACCTAGGCGACGAGTATCACCGCGTTTACAGAGCGAATTAATTCAGCAGCTTTCAACACTTTCAGAGTTACTCGATGCCACAGCGCGAAATCTTCGACTCGGCAAGTCAATGGCGAGTTCGATTCAATCAGCGACCGAGACCAGCACCATCAAAGACTCGGTCATAAACGATCTTGTTGCAACAACAACTCGTGGCGAATCTTTTGCTGATGCAACCAAGCGTCTCATACCAACAGCCAAGACCAACGAACTGATCTTTGCTCTACGAACGATTGACCTGGCCGCAACAGGTGGCGTCGGCGGTGTTCTTGCACTTGAACGTGCGGCAATCGTTTTGCGCGAACGCTCGACGAACATCAACGATCGCCAGATGCAAGCAAGCCAAGCATTGCTTTCGACGAAAGTTCTGTCTTGGGCACCAGTCGCTGTCGCAGGCTGGTTAATTGCCACAAGCAGCAGCGTGCGCAATTTTTTGATCTTGAGCGTTTCGGGCTGGGTGTGCATCTTGCTCGGTCTAAGTCTCAATTACGCAGGACGACGATGGATGCAAACAATCGTCGCACCGATACAAGCATGATTTCGCTAATTAGTTTTTCAGTTCTTGCAGGCATTTACTTTTTTTATCGTCAACGCCGCCGCGTTGAAGTGTCGTATTCAAAACACATGCCCGAGTTGATAGACACTTTGCTGGTTCTTATTCGTGCTGGTCATAGCCCAGCAGCGGCTATGTCTCAGTTGCACAACTGGTCGCCTGAAGATCTAAAGCCACACCTTGTTCAAGTGAACCTCGAACTTGTGGCTGGTCAGCGATTTGCCGAAACGATGAAGAGCCTCCGCGAAACACTCGGCCCATGTATCTACCCGATCTGCGACATATTGGTCTGTGCTGACCGCGACGGCTTGCCAATCACCTCGGTGCTCGACCAACTTTCTTTTCACGCCCATCAAGAACGGCGGCGATTGCGTGAAATCGAAGCAAGAGAACTGCCGGTTCGTTTGCTGTTTCCACTTGTCTGTTGCATTTTGCCTTCTTTTGTTTTGTTGGCGATGGTGCCACTGCTCGTTAACTCGTTAACCGTTGTCACAGAAAAATTGCTGTGAGAAAGAAGATCAAATGAAAAAGTCATTCAAGATTGAAACCGAGTCAGGTCAAGCCACTACCGAATATGCGCTCGTGCTTTTAGGCGCAGCAGTGATCGCACTACTAGTCATTGCTTGGGCAACAGATGGTGGCGGAGCAGGGCGAATCGGCGAACTCTTCGACACAGTGCTGTCGGGCATCTTTGATCGCACCGACGAACTTGGTCAATAAAAATCTTGCCGAAAACGGCCAAGCGACGATTGAATTCGCGCTAACGCTTCCATTTCTTTTTTTGTTTTCGCTCTGCGTCGTGCAAGTCGGCAGTATCGCCAACGATCAACTTGTGCTCAACCATGCCGCACAGACAGCCGCGCGCGCTGTTTCGCTCGCTGATGTCACCCCCGAATCGGCACAGCAAGTTGCATTAACGGCAATCGAACGCGAGATCAATCTGCGCGAGATACGAATAGAAGTAGACCTCGATCAAGCTTTGGCAAATGTCAATTTACGTTATGAAAAAAAGATCGCCGTGCCAGTTATCGGCCAACTCTTTGGCGATTTCTCATTGCAGTCGAGCGCGACAATGCCGCGAGAACTGGTAACTACTGACGACTAATCGAGTTTGCGCATGCCTTTGCGGTTTGAAAGTCGTACACGTACTTTTTGTTCGTCTTCAAGTGTCAACTCTTCGGCCACTAGTCGCTTCATGCTTTCAAGTCTTTCGATCGAGACTTCGTTTCGCGAGACTGCAGCCTGAACAGCACAATTTGGCTCATCTTGATGTTTGCAATCGCGAAACTTGCAATTGTCTGTAAGTTTAAAAATGTCGGCGAATGCCCGCTCGATGCCGCGTCCGCTTGTCCATAAATTGAGCGCACGCAGTCCTGGCGTATCAATCAACCAACCGCCATTGGGCATCGACAATAAATCAGCCGCCACGGTCGTGTGCCGACCTCGTTGATCACCGTCGCGCACTTCGCCCACTTGTTGTGAGTTCTCACCGATTAATCGGTTGACAAGAGTCGACTTGCCCACCCCGCTTGCACCAAGCACGGCGACCGAACGATGATTTTCGCCGTATTTTGCGAGTTCATCAAGACCGTCACCAGTCAAGCCGCTGACCACGTGGCATTCGATGCCACAGACTCTCGCCACATCACGAAGTTCGGCGATGTGTTGAGGTGCATCTTGAAGATCGTTTTTTGTCAGCACCAACACCGGAGTTGCACCACTATCAAAAGCCAAAACGAGTTCACGCTCAACACGACGCTGATTTGATTCGTTGGTTGCTGCGTGCACAATAAACACGGTGTCAATGTTCGCTGCTACTGCATGGTGTTCTGCGCGAACTGCATCAGACGACGCACGGCGAATAAGAGCCGAACATCTGGGCAACACTTGTTCGATGCGTTCAAGATTTTTTTCGAATGCAACCCAGTCACCAACAGCGACATCAGCGCCAATATTTCTCACGCGAACCATGCCAGATTGATCATCAGATGCACTCATCTTGATCGTGCTCCACCCGCGATCTAGTCGACTGACTCGACCAATTAGAAATGAAGAATCAATTTTTTGCGCTGCATCTTCAAATGTTTGATTCCATCCAAGTGCGAGCAGATCGGGTCGCATGTCACCATTTACGCTACCGACGCAACCCATATTGCATTTGGATTTAAACCGATAACCTTGACAAGTCCATACTCGACCACCTAACGATGAATCTACATGTCTAACGCTCTCGTCATTGTTGAGTCGCCTGCAAAGGCCAAAACAATTTCAAAATTTCTCGGTGACGGCTTCGATGTCCGCGCTTCAGTTGGTCACATTGCTGACTTGCCAAGCAAAGGTTTGTCGGTCGATGTCGAAAACTCGTTCAAGCCAAACTACGAATTAACAGAGCGCGGCGCACAAGTAATTAAAGAATTAAAAGCGTTGTTAAAAGATGCTGACGAACTTTATCTAGCAACCGACGAAGACCGAGAGGGTGAGGCGATCGCTGCTCACCTTTTAGAATATTTGAAGCCGAAAATTCCGGTGAAGCGAATGGTGTTTCACGAAATTACAAAAACTGCGATCTCTGAGGCGCTCGCACACACACGTGACATCGACTACAAATTGGTCGACGCAGCCGAGGCTCGGCGAATTCTCGACCGTTTATACGGATACGAAGTTTCACCAATCTTGTGGCGCAAAGTAAACCGCGGGCTTTCTGCAGGCCGAGTACAAAGTCCTTCAATTCGCTTGGTCGTCGAACGCGAAGAAGAACGAATGGCCCATGTCGCCGCCGGATATTGGGACCTCGAAGCCACGAGCGCAACTACTCCTATATTTAGCGCGGGTTTGCAATCGGTTGACGGGTCACGAATCGCAATGGGCAAAGACTTTGACTCGCTTGGCGTGGTCAAAGAAGGCGTCGTGGTTATCACCGAATCTAAGGCTGGCGAACTTGTTGCTGGTTTGGCCAATGTCGACCTTGAAGTTCGCAGTGTCGAAGACCGGCCATATCGCAAGTCGCCGCGTGCGCCATTTATGACGAGCACCCTTCAACAAGAGGGTGGCAACAAACTGCGTATTACGGCAAGCGAAGTAATGCGTCTGGCACAAGGCCTCTATGAAGGTGGCTTCATTACATATATGCGTACCGACAACGTCATTTTGGGTGACGATGCAATGACGGCCGTGCGCAGCGAAATTTCAAATGCATTCGGCAAAGAGTTCTTGTCAGCCGAGCCGCGACAATACAAGTCAAAAGTTAAAAATGCCCAAGAAGCCCACGAGGCGATTCGACCGACGTTGCCGCTGCGCAGCCCAGATGTCATCGCTTCTGAAGTCAATGCACGAGAACTTGCACTTTACAAAATTATTTGGCAACGCACACTCGCCTCACAGATGTCTGATGCGACCGGCACAACCGTGACAATCAAACTCGGCGCCGGCACTACTGGTGCTGTCAAAGCAGACTGCGAATTTTCAACAAGCGGAACGACGATTACTTTTGCTGGTTACCGCCAGGCCTATCAAGAAGTTGAAGAAGATTCAGAGTCAGAAGAAAAAGAAGCATTGTTGCCACCGATGAAAGTTGGCGACAAAGTCAAAATCGACAAATATTCGGCAAACGGTCACGAGACTTCGCCACCCGCTCGATACACCGAACCGACACTTGTTAAAAAACTTGAAGAACTCGGCATCGGTCGACCAAGTACATATGCGGCAATTCTCGGCACCATTTTGAATCGTGGCTATGTCTGGAAAAAGGGCCAGGCGATCGTGCCGTCATGGACAGCATTTGCCGTTGTCAAGTTGATGAAAAATCATTTCACCGAACTTGTTGACTACGCATTTACGGCCACAGTCGAAGAAGAACTCGACGAAATTTCACAAGGTTTAAGAGTTAAAGAAGTTTGGCTCGGTGAGTTTTATTATGGCAATGGCAAAGAGTTGCCAGGCCTCAAGCCGCTTGTCGAGCACAACATCGCCAACATTGACGCAGCAGCACTGAACGCGTTTCCAGTTGGTATGCATCCGACAACTGGCGAAGAAATAGTTTTGCGTCCGGGCAAATTTGGCCCATACGTGCGTTGCGGCGACAACACTGCATCAGTGCCCGAAACAATGACACCCGACGAATTAAATGTTGAAATTGCTGTCGCGCTTTTAGCAGCGCCAAAATACATCGACCCGATTGGTGAGCTTGATGACTTGCCAGTATTTCTGAAAACCGGTCGCTACGGACCATACGTGCAGTGGGGCACGATCGAGAATCCGCCACCAGATTTAGAAAAACCAAAAATGGTTTCGTTGTTTAAAACAATGGCGCTTGAAAATGTCACTATGACTGAAGCCTTGCAACTTCTGTCGTTGCCTCGCACGGTTGGCGCCGACACAACAGATGGCGAAATCATCACTGCACAAAATGGCAGATATGGCCCATACATCAGCAAAGGCAAAGAGAGCCGCACTCTTGAAAGCGAAGACCAGATTTTCACGATCACCATCGAAGCCGCATTGGCAAAACTTGCCGAACCGCGAGTCTTTGGTCGGCGCGGGCCCGCAAAACCTCCACTAAAAGAATTCGGCAACGACCCAGTAAGCAATCGACCAGTTGTTGCAAAAGACGGAAAGTTTGGCACTTACGTAACCGACGGCGAGACAAACGCGAGCTTGACTCGAGGCGATCGTCTCGAGTTCATCACACCTGAACGTGCATTCGAGTTGCTGGCGATTCGTCGCGACTACACGGCGTCGAACGGCGGCAAAAAACCGGCCAAGCGCGCTGCGAAACCAAAGAAGGCTGCAGCAGAAAAGGCAAAGGCCAAACCCAAAACGAAGCCGAGCACCAAAGCGGCAAAAAAACCCGCTAAAACTGCTGGCGCTAAAAGCAAAAGCACCAAGTAACAGTCGCCCTCTAGGGTTGAGGCGTGAGTTTGGGTAAATACATCGCATTCGAGGGGCTCGAGGGTTGCGGCAAAAGCACCCACGTCAAACGACTGGCCACGCGACTCAACGCGGTAATGACACGTGAACCAGGTGGCACGGTTGTTGGTTCGATGTTGCGCAATATTTTGATCGACCCTGCGAACACGAATTTGTCACCACGCGCCGAGGCGTTGATGATGGCCGCTGATCGCGCGCACCACATCGCCGAGCTAGTTTCGCCATCACTTCAGGCGGGTCGACATGTTGTAAGTGATCGCAGTGTTTATTCTTCGCTCGCCTATCAGGGCTACGGTCGCCAACAAGACATCGCCGAGTTAAAGCGCATCAACGACTGGGCGATCGGCGGGCTGTGGCCAGAACTTGTCATATATATAGAGGTGCCAACAGCGATGTTGCTTGAGCGGTTAAAAAAGCGCGAACTCGACCGCTTTGAACGCGAGGACGGCGAATTCTTTAAACGCGTGGCTGACGGGTTTTCACAAATGGCAGCGGCCGACCCGACACGATGGCTGATTATCGACGGCACCCCAGCCAAAGATGACCTCGAAAAAATAATTTCGGCTGCGGTTCAAGAAAGACTCGGCATCTAATGGGTTCAATTTGGTCAAAGATCATTGGTCAAGATCGAGCAATCGAAAAGTTGCGGCACTTTGCAACTACGAATGTGCAATCGTTTTTGCTTGTCGGGCCAGAGGGTTGCGGCAAAGAATATGCAGCACGAGCGTTCGCATCGACTCTGATCACAGGTTCAGATAGTGATAGTTCACGCGAAGCAGACTTGATTTTGCGTGGCGAATTCGCTGATGTCAACGAGATCTTTCGCGTCGGTGCCGCTGTCGACAAAGAAGAAGCTGAGAGCATCGTTACTCAGTCTTCGACGACACCACTTGAAGCAAAAGTTAAAATAATAATTATTCATGAAGTGCATCTGATGCGCGACAGCGCGGCGGTGCGATTGCTCAAGACAATCGAAGAGCCTGCGCCGCAAGTGGTTTTCATTTTGTTGGCTGATCAGCTCGTGCCGTCTTTGACGACTATCAATTCGCGATGTGTGGTCGTTAACTTTGCACGGCTTCGCGAAAGCGATATCGCTTCGGCGTTGGTCGCTGAAGGTGTGTTTCCGGCAACTGCCGAGTCGGTATCAAAAGCTTGTCAAGGCAATTTAGATCGTGCGCGGTTGTTAGTGACCGACAATTATCTGGCGCGCCGACAAGAAGCGTTTGCCGGCATCGGTTCACGACTAGACGGCACCGGAGCTGCCGTTTTCAAAATCGTTGCCGAACTGAGCGATCATCTCGATAAAGCCGCCGAGGCACTCGAAACTATGCACGAGCGCGAGTTGAAGCAGCTTGAAGAACGTGTTGCTCTCACCGGTGAGCGTGGCAGTGGTCGCAAAGCAATAGCCGATCGCCATAAACGTGAATTGCGCAAACTTCGAACTGATGAATTGCGCAGTGGGCTCAGTATTTTTGCC
>JANRBC010000031.1 GCA_030727685.1 Ilumatobacteraceae bacterium | reverse complement strand
TTTGTGGCGCAACTTGGCTTGCACATTCGCTGAACATTGCAGTTGCAACTGGCGACAAAAATGCGATCAGCCTGGGCGTTGCACCATTTTTAATTGGCGACTTAATAAAAATGCTGCTCGCAGCAACGTCAACCACAACAATCTGGCGCCTAATTAAGCAGTAAAACAAAAGGGCGGTGATGCTTTCGCACCACCGCCCTTCATTTAAATACTTGCGAATTACTTAGTTGACCAAACGCCTGTCCAATCGATACCGAAGTTAGTTACCAAGCGACGAGGTCCTCCAGCTGCAAGGCCCAAAGTTCCGACACCACCAAGTTTGTTATAGGTCAGCACATATTGTGTGAAGTTGATGTTGGTCATTCGTGCTTCTTTTTGTAGTTGCTCGGTTGCTTGCATGTACAGCTTCTTTGCCTTCACCTTGTTTGGCTCGGCGCGTGCTGCAAACAACAATTTCTCGCTCACTTCATCTTTGAACGATGAAATGTTCAAAATTCCGTAGAAAACTTGCAGGCCAGCAAGAGCCGGTGAAAGCCTGGCTGCACCACGCAAGAAGTGCGTCGGGTTACCACCCGATGTATCGCTGACGATGAATGGGACAATGAAGGCGGTGCCTGTGCCCTCCATCAAAGTGAGTGGTACAAGTTGCAACTGATTCGGAAAGGTCTTTTGAATAAGTTCTGCAGTCGTAATTGACAACAGATTGACCTTCATTCCCGCTGCCTCAAGCATTCCTTTAAACAACTTCGCGTCAGCAGTTGAGTCCGCCGATGCAGCGTCGTAAGGAAGACTGAATTCGAGCGTCTTGCCAGTCTCTTTTTTGTAAGCGGCTGTGAACTCTTTGGCCTTCTTCAGGTCATATCCCGCATAGCCCTTCTTGTTGAACATGATGTTGTTAGGTCCCACGATTGATTCAGGGACAGCTCCCAGACCTCTCTGGCGAACTTTCAACCATTTTGCGCGATCAAGCGAATGCGAGAACGCAAGTCGAGCATTCTTGCTGCTGAATGGTGCGATCTTGTGGTTCAACCAAAGAGATGGGTAGTAATCCATCGGTGAAATGATTGAAGTTAGCTTCTTTTCTTTTCGCAATGCAAGAATTTGCTTGGCTTCTCCGTTTGACGAAAACATCGCCGCTGCAACCGAACCACTCTTCACGCCGCTAACGCGTGCTGCCGCTTCGTTTACGAATGAGAACGTAATGCCATTTAGGTATGGCAACGCGCCACCCTTGGCGTCTTTGCGCCAGTAGTTATTGTTTTTCGCGACTACAAGTTCGGTCAATTTGTGTGAAACATATTTAAACGCTCCAGTACCAACCGGTACTGTCGAACAAGTCGAACCCGTCAATTGACCGACCGACCGCGCCATGAATCGGCCCGACCCGAAAAGAGTTTCAGGAAAGTTTGCTTCTGCGTTATAAAGTTTCACGGTTACCGACATTGCTCCGGTCTGGACAACATCGGTCAAGTTTGCAAGCGCGCCTATACCAGTACCCGAAGACGGAGACTTTGGAGTCCTACCGATTAAACCGTTGAGATAGAGTGCGCCTCGAAAAGCCTGCAAGTTCAACAACAGCGCGGTGCCGTCAAGCGGTGTACCGTCATGAAATTTGATTCCGTCACGAACGACAAGATTCCAAGTTTTAAAATCGGCACTTCCTTTAAATGACTTGAGCAGATACGGCACAATTTTGCCGTCGTTTCGTTGCTCGACCCATGTTTCATAAATTGAGCGGGCACCCATCAATGCCGAGTTCGCCAAGTTGTCACCTGTGCAGAAACCTGGAAAAGTGTCGAAAATGCCGACCTTGATGTTTCCGCCACGCTTTGGTGTGTCTGCCGCAGAAGCACCGCTAGATGAAACTTGGCTGAATGATGCAACAAGAGCAACCGCCAAAACGGCAGAAATCTTGCCACGGGTAGTGAATAACTTTTTCATTAAGAATTTTCCCTTCAAGTTGGGTGATTAGACCCGCCAACCCTACATGACAAGCCCAGCTAAATTAAGTACCAAAACTCGGTTAAAGACTTAAACCTCTAAACAATTGGATGATGACAAGCCACGAACTGGCCGGGCGCAACCTCGTGCAATTGTGGCTCTTGGTCTGCGCAAAGCACAGACGCTGCGGCACAGCGAGTTCTAAACCGACAACCCGATGGTGGGTTCATCGGTGATGGTGGCTCGCCCTGAAGCAACTCTGTTTTTCTCTGTCGAGTGGGGTCAGCGATTGGCACCGAGTCAAGCAAAGCCCGTGTGTAATGATGCGCTGGTTTCGAGTACAAAGCTTCTGGCGTCGCAACTTCGCAAATCTTGCCGAGATACATCACCATCACGCGATTGCTAACCGCCTTGACCACAGCCAAGTCATGCGAAATGAAAATCATCGTCAAACCAAAACGATCTTTCATGTCTTGTAGCAAGTTCAAAATCTGCGCTTGAATACTTACGTCTAGCGCCGAAACCGGCTCGTCACAGATCAACATTCTTGGGTCAAGCGCAAGGGCGCGTGCAATACTGATGCGCTGACACTGACCACCTGAAAACTCATACGATCGACGATTCAGAACCAGTTCAGGTTCAAGACCAACATTGTTCAGCAGATTGTTAATCCGCTCGTCACGCTCGGCTCGTGTGCCACGATCCCAAATTTCAAGCGGTTCGTCAATCAACTGATGCACGGTCATTCGCGGGTCAAGAGACGAAATCGGATCTTGAAAAATCATCTGCATCGTAGTTCGCGCTGAACGCAAATTTTCTTTTGGCAAAAGTGTCAAATCGGTGCCATCAAGCACGACCTCACCAGAGTTTGGCGGCGGAAGTTGCAACACAGCACGAGCCAAAGTTGTCTTGCCACAGCCAGACTCACCAACGATTGCCAAAGTTTCACCCTTAACGAGATCAAAACTTAAACCCGAAACTGCCTTGACAATCTTGTCTTTGGCAATTCGAAACTCGACCGTCAAATCTCTTACGGTCAACACCGCGTCAACGGTGTTACGCATGTGAGCTGTGCCTGAGCCAGCCATTACTTTGCTACACCAATCGGAAACCAACATCGATAAAGATGACCATCAGGATCTTTTTTCAATTCTGGATGCTCTTTATGGCACTTCTCTTGTGCATATTTACAGCGCGGCGCAAAACTGCAACCCGCACCTCTGTCAGTTGGGTCTGGAAGTCGTCCAGCAATCATCGCCAATCGTGTGCCCGACTTGTGATCAATCTTTGGTATCGAATCGAGCAGTGCTTCTGTGTACGGCATTCGCATATCTGCAAAAAGTTTTGTTGTCGGCGCATATTCGACGATTTCACCCGCATACATCACCGCCACATAGTCGGTGTTGCCTGCGACCACGCCCAGGTCGTGGGTAACTAAAACCATCGACATCTTCAAGTCTTCACGCAGTTCGCGCAACAACTGCAAAATCTGTGCTTGCACGGTCACATCAAGAGCAGTTGTTGGCTCATCAGCAAATAGAAGTTTTGGATTGCATGCGATCGCGATTGCAATCATCACGCGCTGACGCATGCCACCTGACAATTGATATGGAAACGACTTCAATATGGCCGCTGCATTTGGTATGCGTACAAGTTCGAGCAACTCTTTGCTGCGTACCAAAGCATCTGCTTTGCTCATACCGAGGCGCACTCGCAAGCCTTCAGAGAGTTGCGAGCCGATTCTGCGCACAGGGTTCAAGGCAGTCATTGGATCTTGGAAGATCATCGCCATGCCTGAGCCAAAGAGATTTCGAACTTCTTCTTTGCTCATGGCAGTTAACTCGTGGCCGTCAAAAATGACCGTGCCCGAGCGCTTTACATTGCTGCCTTGCAACAAACCCATCGCAGCGCGACACATCACGGTCTTGCCGCTACCAGATTCACCGACAACGCCAACGCTCGTGCCGGCAGGTATCTCGATATCTACACCACGAACCGCTTCAAGCGAACCGCGTGGTGTGTCGAAATTGATCGACATGTTTTTGACACTCAATAACGAACTCATACTTTGGCCTCACGACTGTCGAGTTTTGAACGCACGACGTCGCCGAGATGGTTCGTCGAAATTACGGTAAGAGCCAAGAACACAATCGGCACATACAAAACATGCGGCGCATATTCAAGGTCGTTGCGACCACGCGCAATCATGCCACCCCAACTCGCACCGTCAGGTATGCCCACACCCAAAATTGAAAGCGACGCTTCGGCGATGATCACTACACCCACTGCCAAAAACGCAACAGCGATGAGCGCTGGCAAAACATTCGGCACGATGTGTCGAAGAATAATCTTTGAGTCTTTCATTCCCATGCTGCGAGCAGCAGTCACAAATTCGCGGCTAGTCCACGACAAGGTTGCGCCCCGCGCGATTCGACCAAGAATCGGGATCAACACGATGGTCAGCGACATAACCAACACAATTATGCGTCGCCAAGTGGGCACTGCTTGGTTGATGTCAAGATTGGTCGCCAACACTGAAACAAGCGCCAGCGCCAAAACTAGGTTCGGCACCGAAAGACCAACGTTAAAAACCGTCACCATGACTGTGTCGACCTTGCCGCGCAAATACGCAGCCAAGATGCCGAGCACGCTGCCGATGAATCCACCCAAGCTGACTGCAGCAATCGCAATAAAGATCGACATCCGCGTGCCCGCCACAACCGACGACAACAAGTCATATCCGTTGCTATCTGTGCCTAATAAATGCCCACTAGAGAACAAACCGACTTCAAGGTCGTCTTCGTATACGAAACTCCACGACTTCAATGGCAGCAACCATCCGAATAACGAAAAGAACATCATCAGCCCAAGCCAGCCGATTGCGAGCCACGTCGGTTTCGTGAACTTACGCATTTACTCTCCGATCTCGAGTACGAGGGTCAACAAAACCCGAAGCTATGTCAACAACCAAGTTAAAGAACACATAGAACAGCGCAATCACAGCGACCGATGATTGCAGCGCAATGTACTGGCGACCCGAAATCGCCGCAAATATTTCGAAGCCGACACCGTATGTCGCAAAAATACTTTCGATCACAATTGCCCCACCGATCAAACCGCCCATGCTTAATGCCGCTGAGGTCATCAGTGTCATGCTTGACGGACGCAACACATGACGCCACAAAATTCGGCTGTCGCTCAAGCCCTTAGATGCAGCCATCGTCACATAGTCTTCACGCAAGGCAGTAATCATGTCGGCACGCAACAATCGTGTATACGTTGCAATGAGTCCAAGACTCAAACTAATTACAGGCATGATCATGTGCTTTGAATGCTCCCAAATGCCATCGGAGATCGGCGCGTACCCCAAAGTAGGCAGCCAGCCAAACTTGACACCAAGAAAAATTACAAGTATTAGTGCAATTGCAAATCCGGGGACTGATTGCAGTGCAAACAACGAGTTGCTAATTATTTTGTCGGCGCGACGACCTGAGCGATAAGCCGAGAGCACGCCCAACGGTACCGCTATAACAAGTGCCAGAATCTGGGTGTAGATCATCAACAACAACGATCTCGGCATTGCTTCTTTTAGGTGATCTGAAACTTCTTCGGTGCCGCCAGAAAAGTAAATTTTGCCGAAGTCGCCTTGAACAAAATTGCCGAGCCATTGCAAGTAGTAGCCAATCGGTCCTTTGTCAAAACCCAACTCTGCTCGCAATGCGACGCGTTCTTCTTCACTTGCAACCGGCAGCAAAATTGTCGCGAGATCCACAGGTAGCAAACGCAACAACAAAGAAACACCAAAGGTAACGAGAAGTAACACAATCAGCAGTTGTGCGATTCTCTGCAACCAAAAACTTATCTTCGACACCGGGTCCCCTCGTATTTTGAAATATTTCTGATAATCGCCTTTTGCAGGCTAGACGAGAAGCGAACTGCTTAACAAACGTACAAAGGGTGGTAGTGCTTGCGCACTACCACCCTTTTGAATTAACTACGAATTACTTGGTTGACCAAACACCTGTCCAGTCAATACCGAAGTTTGTCATCAACAAACGTTGCCCACCTGCAGCAAGACCCAATTTACCAACCCCACCGAGTTTGTTGTAGGTCAATTGATACTGAGTGAACGCCATGTTGGTCAAGTGAGCTTCTTTTTGCAACCGTTCGGTTGCTTGCATGTACAGCTTCTTAGCCTTCGCCTTGTTCGGCTCGGCTCGTGCTGCAAACAACAGGTTCTCGCTCACTTCATCTTTGAAACTCGAAAGATTCAAGATGCTGTAGAAAATCTGCAGACCGGCCAAGGCTGGTGAAATCCTGGCTGCACCGCGCAAGAAGTGCGTTGGGTTGCCACCTGAAGTGTCACTGACGAGGAACGGCAAGGCGAAAGCCGTTCCTGTTCCTTCCATCAACAACAATGGCAACATCTGAAACTGCATCGGAAATGCTTTTTGAATGGATTCTGCCGTTGTTACTGACAACAGGTTGACCTTGATTCCGGCTGCTTCAGCCATCGTTTTATAGAGTCGCGCCCCAGCAGTTGAGTCTGCTGACGCACTGATGTAAGGGAGACTGAACTCCATGTTTTTGCCTGTTTCAGCCTTGTAAGCCGCTACATACTGTTTCGCTTTCTTCAAGTCGTAGCCCGCGTAACCCTTTGGGTTATACATGATGTTTGCTTTTCCGACGATCGAATCTGGAACAGTGCCTAAGCCCTTAAGGCGAACCTTGTTCCATTTCACTCGGTCTAGTGCGTGTGAATAGGCAAGTCGAGCGTTCTTGCTGCTGAACGGTGCGATCTTGTGGTTCAGCCAATGAGACCCATACCATGCTTCTTGTGAACGAATAGTTGTCAACTTCTTGTTCTTTGCCAAATCAATCATCTGTTTGGCTTCAGACGCAACTGAGAACATTGACGCGGCGAACGTTCCACTCTTCACACCGGCAACGCGTGGTTGCGCGTCTGGCAAGAACGTGAATGTGATGCCGTCAAGGTAAGGCAACTTGCCACCCTTGGCGTCTTTGCGCCAATAGTTATCGTTCTTCGCGACTACAAGTTCGGTCAATTTGTGCGAAACATACTTAAACGCACCAGTACCAATTGGCACTGTTGAGCACTTCGGCCCGGTGATCTGCGCAATTGATCGGGCGAAGGCTCGACCTGATGCGTAAAGCGTTTCGAGGAAGGTTGCGTCTGCTTGATACAACTTCACAGTTACTGACATCGCACCTGTTTTAATGACTTCGGTGATGTTTGCGTTATATCCAGCACCCGTTCCCGATGACGGCGACTTCGGCGATCTGCCAATCAAACCGTTGAGGTACAAAGTACCGCGATTAGCTTCAAGATTCAATTGCAGTGCTGTGGCGTCTAATGGTGAGCCATCGTGGAACTTGATGCCATCGCGAAGAGTCAACAACCAAGTCTTGTTGTCTGGGCTCTTGTCAACCGATTTAAGAAGATACGGCACCATCACGCCATCGGCGCGCTGCTCGACCCATGTTTCGTAAATTGTGCGACCTGCCATCAATGCGGAGTTAGCCAAGTTGTCTGCCATACAGAAACCTGGAAACGAATCGAAAATACCGACAGTTATTTTTCCGCCGCGCTTCGGTGTGCTGGCACCCGAGGCACTGCTGGTTGTTACCTGGCTGAGAGAAGCAACAAGTGCAATTGCCATTACGGCTGCAACTTTGCGACGACTTCCTGTGAATATCTTCTTCATTTTTAATTTCCCCCTTCGGAAATAGGCAGTGGACCTTGTGGTTACGCTACCCGCCTACCAACCCTGTGTCAAAAGTTACTTGCGCTCTAAATCGCCCGAAAATTAGAGCAGTTTTGACTTCACCAAATTGGCGATTTTTGCCCCATCGGCCCCCGCACCTGCCTGCCCGCGCACTGCTTTAACTACCGCACCCATCGCCTTTGGACCAGTCAGCCCTTGACCCGCCGCCTCGGCGATTGCAGATTCAATGATCTTTTCAAGATCCGCATCGCTCATCTGGGCGGGCAAATACCGCTCAAGAATCGCCAACTCTGCCCGTTCTGCCGCCTCGGCGTCGTGGCGACCAGCTTCCTTATATATGTCTGCAGATTCGGCACGCTTCTTTGCCTCAGCAATAACCA
>JANRBC010000030.1 GCA_030727685.1 Ilumatobacteraceae bacterium | reverse complement strand
GTAACTTCATCATCAGCTTTCAGCCACAGGTTGGCGCAATAATCGAAGAATTCACCCAAGGTGAACACGAAGGCAAAGTTCTTTACTGGCGAATCGCCGACGGCCGCGAAAAAGCACGTGTCTACACCTGGCAATTTGACACGGACTAATTAGTTAACGACTTAGTTCGGCAATTCGCCCGTCTCGAGTAGTTTCAAAAAACCTGCCGCATCAATAATCGGAACACCAAGTTCTGTGGCCTTGGTGAGTTTGCTTGCACCCGGTTCATCGCCCACAACCAACGCAAACGTTTTTGCACTTACGCTGCCTGGGCTCTTGCCGCCCCGACTTGTGATCGCTTCTTGAGCACCTTCGCGACTGAAACCTTCAACCGTGCCAGTGACGACAACTGCTTTGCCCACAAGATTTTGTGGCGCGTCATTAACTGCAACATTGCCAAACTCGACACCCGCCGCACGAAACTTTTTGATAATCGCCATATGTGATTTATCTGCAAACCAATTAGCAATCTTCGTCGCGATTACTTCGCCCACGCCGTCGATCTCGCTCAACTGCTCGGGTGTCGCTTCGATAATCGCATCAAGCGAACCAAATCGTCTCGACAAAGACTCTGCTGCTGCGGGACCAAGATTTTTAATACCGAGACCAACAAGCAATTTCGCCAACGGTCGCGACTTTGAGTCAGCAATTGCTTTCAACAAATTTTTTGCGCTCAACTCGGCAAAGCCATCAAGTTGCAACAATTTCTCAAGCGTCAGCGAATATAAATCGCCGATATCTGAAACAAAATTCTTGTCAGAGAGTGCAAAAACCGTCTTCTCACCTAGGCCTTCAATATCCATTGCGCCGCGCGACGCAAAGTGAATAATTCGCTGGTCGCGCTGAAACGGACACTCGGGCTCGACACATCGCGTATCTGCCTCGCCCTCAACTTGAACCAGTTTTGACTTCAAGTCGCAAACACACGTCGTCGGAAACTTCCATGGTTTCGAATTTTTTGGGCGCAACGAAAGCACTGGCCCGACAACTTCAGGAATCACATCGCCTGCTTTGCGCACCACAACCGTGTCACCAGGTCGCACATCTTTCAGTTGCACCTGCTCGCGATTATGCAGAGTCGCCATCGAAACTGTGCTGCCAGACAGCACCACAGGCTCGAGCACCGCAAACGGCGTTGCGCGACCCGTGCGACCGATCGAAACCGAAATATCTTTCAGAATCGTATTGCGCTCTTCTGGTGCAAACTTCACGGCAATCGCCCACCGCGGAGCGCGCGATGTGAAACCAAGTTGCTCACGCTGTGCAAGATCATCGAGTTTTACGACAACTCCGTCAATCTCGTAATTCAACTCGTGACGAGAGGTCTCCCATTGCCGGCAAAAATCAACAACCTTGCTCAATGAATCAAGCGTCTTAACTTCAGGATTAATCGGAAACCCAAGCAACCGCAAATAATCAAGCGTCTGAGAATGCGTCGTGAAATTCGGCGCGCCGACAACTTCACCAAGTTGATATGCCCAAAACGAGAGTTCACGTGTTGCAGTAACTTGCGCGTTTTTCTGACGCAAACTTCCGGCGCCTGCATTGCGCGGATTCGCAGGCACTGCTTCAGGTTTCTTTCCGTCTCGCACACGCTTTTCGTTTTCACGCAACTTTGCATCACGAAATTTTTCGAACGCTTCGATCGACATATAAACCTCGCCGCGCACTTCAAGCACGCTCGGCACGGCTGCGCCCGATTTCGCAACCAACTTTTTAGGTATCACACCGATCGTGCGCACATTTGCAGTCACATCTTCACCGACTTTTCCGTCGCCACGTGTTGCCGCTTGAACGAGTTCGCCATTTTCATAACGAATGCTCAACGCCAGACCGTCAATCTTCAACTCACAGGCAAATTGCATCGCAACATTGTTAAGGCCCTTGGCCGCGCGCTCGCCCCACGCTTGCAACTCAGCGACATCCATTGCATTATCAAGACTCGTCATCGGCACGCGATGCGTCACCGGATCAAACGTCGCTGCACCTGCGCCAATTGTTTGAGTTGGCGAAGAGTCATCTCGCAACTTTGGATATTTCGCCTCGAGCTCGGCTAACTTGCGCAGAATCTCGTCGAAGGCCGCATCAGAGATCTCGGGGTTGTCTTTGCCGTGATACAAATCGTTGTGATACGCAATTGCCGCCCGCAACTCATCGGCGGTTTGGCGAACTTTCTCAGGCACAGACATCACTGAAACTTTACCGAAGTCGTGTGCGAGTCAAAGTCGTTTGTGGCCCCAAGCCTTATCCTTACGATGTGGCGAACAAGTCGTTCATTTGGTTACTACGTGCAACGGTTGGCATATTGCCTTTCATCGGTGCAGGCGTCGGCAATCTCGTCGACAATCGCTCGACCAACGTTCAGTTTGTCGCAACTCTTCTCGCATGGGTTGTCTGGTCGGCCTGCACATTCTCAGTGTTCTTCTTGCATCCAATCACGCTCACCGTCATGCGCATTGCTACACCAGTAATTGCCGCAAGTTTGATCGTCGCTGTTTTTGATTCGATGCAAACTCAACAAATCATTTCGGCCGCAATCGGCGTTGCAATTTTGTTGCTCAGTTTCAACGCTGACATCGGCAACGCGTTCGTGCAAGCAAGTGCATACGGCGATGAAAAGCGGTTCTTGTTGCGACCGCCGGTTGCACTCGTTGCGCCTGTGGTTCTTGCAAGTTTGATTCTGATCGCAGCGACGATCGCAGCCCCACTCTTGCTTGCCGCAAAAAATTTATGGATTGGCCTAGCCTGCGCCATCGCCTCTGCGGTCGGCATTTGGTTTTTCGCTCGGCGCATTCACCAACTCTCACGGCGTTGGTTCGTTTTTGTACCTGCAGGTTTTGTGATTCACGACGAAACTCTGCTTGGCACAAATTTGATGATTCGAAAATACGACCTAATCGGCATGCAACTCGCCAAGCGAGATTCGCAAGCAGCCGATCTCACTGCAGTCACTTGGGGTGTGCCGCTCGAACTCGTATTCAAGCAACCTCAAGATGTGGCGCTTACTTCACTTTCGGCACGTCACTTAAAAGCATTGAGCGCAATTCACGCTTCGTCGGTTTTGATTGCGCCTTCGCGCCCCGGCGCAGTTCTTCGCGCCCGACGCGACTAGAAATTAGTTGCTGGCCGGGTTGATCGCTTCGGCGATGCCGCCGCCGAGAACAAAACTATTTGTCTCGTCGTAGCAAACAATGCTTTGGCCAGGCGCAATCCGGCGCTGAGCAACATCAAAACGCAACACCAGGTTTGCGCCACTTACCGATTCGACAGATGCCGCAACGGCTGTGCCGTGAGCACTGCTTTGCACCAAAACTTTTTGACCAACAGCCGGCGCAACATTCGCCCACATCACGTTGTTCACAGCAAGACCAGTGCGCAACAGCTGATCTTCACTGCCAATGACAACGCGAGCATTCGGCGTATCAACGTCAACAACAAATTGCTTCGGCCCACCGCCAGGCAGACCCAGCCCTCGGCGCTGACCGATTGTTACAAGTTCAAGCGCATCAACGGCGCCAGCGGTCTCGCCATCGCTTGTCACAACAGCCGCCTTGCGAAATTCGATGCGATTGCCCAAGAACGTTTCGCGACCACCAGTTCGCGAAATAAAACAAACATCCTGACTGTCGGGTTTGGTTGCGGTGCGCAAACCAAGCGCAACCGCTCGGTCTCGAACTTGTGCCTTTGTCAGATGCCCAACCGGAAACATCGTGTACGCCAACTCAGTCTGATCGAGCATAAATACGACATAACTTTGATCTTTTAATTGGTCGTGGCCGCGAGTCAAACGAAACACTCCATCGTCGCCGCGCGAAACTTGCGCATGATGGCCAGTCGCCACCGCATCAAAACCCAAAACCCGTGCACGCTCACTCAAACGATCAAACTTCAAATGACGATTGCACTCAATGCAAGGGTTGGGCGTAATGCCATCAACGTGTGCCTGCACATACGGCGCCACAACATGAGTGTTGAAGTCATCAGAAAAATTAAACACCAAGTGATCGATACCTAACTGCTGTGCCACTCGCCGCGCATCGTCAACATCTGACACCGAGCAACACCCTGTATCGCTCTCGCCACCCCACAAACGCATCGTCACACCGACAACTTCGTGACCTTGGTCGATCAGTTCGGCCGCAGCCACCGACGAATCAACGCCACCCGACATCGCTACGAGAACTTTCATCAGGCTTTAACTTTATTGCGCCGCAGTTGCCGAACGACACCGACCAGCGCGCTTATTGCACGATCAATGTCACTCTCAGTCGTCGTATGACCAAGGCTCATTCGCAATGCTCCCATTGAATATTTTTTGTCGACGCCCATCGCGGTCAACACATGCGATGGCTCCATCGCCCCGCTCGCACATGCACTCGCCGCTGAAGCGCAAATCATCGCTTCGTCGAGCAGATACAGCACCGACTCACTCTCACAACCACCAATGCACATGTGCGCGATACCAGCAACGCGTTTGTCACGCGAAACAGTTTCAATCACATCTTCAATTTCACTCATCACGCCATCGACCAATGCATCACGCAACTTGGTAACTCGAGCAACTTCAGCATCGCGCGACGAGTCGGTCGCCCGCAACGCCGCAGCAGTTGCCATAATGCCAGCAACATTGTGCGTGCCACTTCGACGATCACGCTCTTGACCCCCACCCACAATCAGCGGATCAATTTCTAAGCCGAGACGCTGCATCGTGATGCCCATACCTTTTGGCCCGCCAAATTTATGTGCTGAAACCGAAAGTACATCCACAAGTTTTGAAATCTCGCGCAAGTCTTGCCAACACGTCGCTTGCACCGCATCGGTGTGCAACACAGCACCAGGTGCATTTGCGCGCACAACTTTTGCCACCTGTCGCAACGGTGAAATGCTGCCAACTTCGTTGTTCACCGCCATCACTGAAACAACGCTGACACGATCACTCGGCTCGTCACTCAACTGCGCTTCTTGCAACACGCGCTCAAGTTCGGCAACATCGATCACTCCAGTTGCATCAACTCCAACAACTTTGCCTTTCAAATTCTCAACACAATGCAAAACCGCGTGATGTTCTGCGGCCGAGCAAACCGCAACACCTGAGTTGTGTCGCACCGCGCCAAATATCGCCGCATTGTCGCCCTCAGTGCCACCACTCGTGAACACGACCTCGCCAACTTTGCAGCCAAGCACTTCGGCGACGTCATCGCGCGCCTCGTCAATTGCTTTGCGCGCGATTCGCGAAAACCGATGCGAACCCGATGGATTGGCGTAAATACCACTCATATACGGCGTCATCGCCTCGATCGCCTCTTGGCGCATCGGCGTGCTCGCAGCGTGATCTAGATATACAAAATCAGCGATTGCGTCACCGCTAAAAGCATTATTTTTACGAATCGCCACAGAACTACAGGCTAACTACACTCACAAGGCGATGAGCATTATCAAAGTTTCTATTGAAATTGACGCCAGCCCTGAAAAGGTTTGGCAAATTGTCGAACCAATCGAACGCCATGTTGATTGGATGCACGACGCCGTCGCAATTCGCTTCGTCTCTGACCAAACCCGCGGAGTCGGCACGGCGTTTCTCTGCGACACAAAAGTCGGCCCGATTCGTTTGACCGACAAAATGGAAATCACCGAGTGGGTGCCAGGCAAAGCAATGGGTGTCAAACACATCGGCATCGTCACAGGCACAGGCGTCTTCACACTCGAACCAATCGCCAATGGCACCAAGACTCTTTTTCAGTGGGAAGAAGAACTCGTCTTCCCGTGGTTTCTCGGCGGACCACTTGGCGCATTCATCGGCGGCAAAATTGTCTTGCGTCAAATTTGGAAACGCAATTTGCGCGGTCTCGCCGCGCTTTGCAAACAATAAGAAGTTTGCGCTCGAGCTAAATCGCTCGCAAAAGTGCTGTTGCACTCGCTGCCAGCACTACAACCACGATCAACGGCGCACGACGCCACGCTGCAACAACAGCAACTGCAAAGCCTGCAACTCGCGCATCAAACACCAAACTCTGCCCAACCGAAAAAGTATCTTTGAGAACCAGCGCCGAGAGCAACGCCGCTGGTATCAAACCGAGACAGCGATCAAAAACTTTTGGCAACTGTCGTGAGCCCAACACAACAAGACCAAACATCTTCAACAAATATGCGCTGACTGCTAGCGCAATAATCATCAGCCACAAATTTGCAGGCGCTTCATTGATCATTGCGTACACCCACCAACACGGCACTCGCGGCAAGCAAGATCGGCACACCAACCGGCAAAAACGAAATAGAAATTAAACACAGCGCGCCGCCAAGCATGGCTGCTTGTCGACCCAACTTTGACCGCAAGTGTGGCATCAGCATCACGATGAACGCCGCCGGAAACGCAATGTCTAATCCGAACTTTTGTGGGTCAATCGCACTGCCAGCCAACGCACCGATCAAAGTGCCGAGATTCCAAAAACTAAAAAGTCCGATGCCGGTTGTCCAGAAGGCAATTTTGCGAAGCTTTGGCGACGACTCGCCCAAAGCCAAAGCAGTTGTTTCGTCGATCACAAAATGCGCAGCAAACAATCGGCGCGGCAAATTGCCCGCCACAGATTTAGCCGACGACGAAAGTGCTAATCCATAAACCAAATTTCGTGCCGCAAGCAGAACTGCTCCACCATACGCAGCAACCATCGAGCCACCTGCACCGACAACACTCATCGCTGAAAATTGTGAAGCACCAGTAAACACAAACAGCGACAACGCACATGTTTGCCAAACGCTTGCACCTGCACTCACAGATGCAACACCAAACGAAAGCGCAAAAATACCGACGGCTCCGCTCAGCGTCAGACTTGAAACTACAACTCGCCTGGTTTCACTCACTACAAGATGCCAGCCAACATTTCGTCGGCACAACTCCACGGGTCACGTGATCGAGCCAACATTTCGTTTTGAATCGCGTCCCAGCGCTCGCCAGTGCATATCTCTCGCGCACGATGCTCGAGACGACGCTCGATTATTGCCCGCAATTCATTGCGCAACCGTTGTTCGCGCCGCTTGGCCAGCGAGCCATCACGAGTTGCATGCTCGCGGTGAGCCGAAATCGCCTGCCAAAGACCTTCAGCGCCTTCTCCGGTCGTGCCAACTGTGCGCACGATCTTCGGTCGCCACGCATCAGTTGCAATTTCAGAAAGTTCAAGCATCTGTTCAAGATCGCGCTGTGTCTGGTCGACACCAGGTCGATCTGCTTTGTTGATCACAAACACATCAGCAATCTCAAGCAGGCCCGCTTTGTTCGCCTGCACCGAATCACCCCAGCCAGGGTTGACCACAACAACAATCGTGTCGGCGTTGCGCGCAATTTCAACTTCAACTTGACCAACACCGACAGTTTCAACCAATGTGCACGGCGAACCAACTGCGTCAAGCAACCGCACGGCTTCACTTGTCGCCAAACTTAAACCACCGAGATGCCCGCGCGTCGCCATGCTTCGAATAAAAACACCAGCATCAGTTGCGTGACTTTGCATTCGCACTCGGTCACCCAAAATTGCGCCACCAGTAAACGGCGACGACGGGTCAATCGCCAACACCGAAACTTCTTGCGACTTTGAACGCAAGTGACTTATCAACGACGAAGTCAGTGTGCTCTTGCCCGCGCCTGGCGCACCGGTGATGCCAACCACATAACCATTGCCAACTTTTGGATAAACCAACCGCCCGACACTTCGCGCGTCGTCACCGCCGCGCTCGATCAGCGAAAGCAATCGTGCGAGGGCTGCGCGATCACCGGCGCAAGCATCCTCAAATAATTTTTTGATGTCGGTTGAACGCGAGTTCATTTAAACCGCAATGACCTCAGTAATGCCGTCAATTCGGTCGCGCATAATGCGCTCGATGCCGGCCTTCAGCGTTTGGTCCGACGCCGGACAAGTGCCGCACGCGCCAGTGAGGGTCACGCTTACAATACCGGTCGTCTCGTCAACTTCGCGCAGAATGATGTCACCGCCGTCGGCCTGCAAAGCCGGGCGAATCACTTCGATCGTTTCTTCAACTTGCGTGCGAATCGACACAGAGCATCCTGTCTATTTTTAATTCCTGAACCCTCTACGATACGAGGGTGCTTGCTCACCAAGGTGGTTGGGATGAAATTCTCTTGGTCG
>JANRBC010000029.1 GCA_030727685.1 Ilumatobacteraceae bacterium | reverse complement strand
GAATTTGATCATCCTTGGTATGTGCTTTACTCGTCGGGCACAACTGGTGTGCCGAAATGTATCGTGCATCGCACCGGCGGGGTATTGCTTCAGCATCTCAAAGAACACCAACTGCATTGCGACATCAAAACCGACGATCGAGTCATGTACTTCACAACGACTGGTTGGATGATGTGGAACTGGCTCGTCTCGGTTCTCGCAAGTGGCGCCACTGCCGTGCTCTATGACGGCTCGCCAAGTTTTCCGACGATGAATCGACTGTTCGATCTTGTCGACCAAGAGCAACTCACACTTCTTGGCACTTCAGCCAAGTTCATCGACTCGGCTCGAAAGTCAGACATCAATCCGATTTCGACACATTCGTTAAAAACTTTGCGCACGATTTGTTCGACTGGTTCGCCGCTTGCGCCCGAAGGTTTTGCTTGGGTCTACGAGAAGGTTTCGACCGCCGCACATCTTGCTTCAATTTCTGGTGGCACCGATCTCTGCGCATGTTTCGTTGCGGGCGACCCAACGAGCAGCGTTTATGCCGGCGAAATTCAACGTCCGTGTCTCGGTATGGATACTGATGTCGTCGACGACCAAACTCTCTCGCTAAAAAAAAGTTTCGATACTGCGGGCGAGCTAGTTTGCCGTCAACCATTTCCGTCGGTGCCACTTGGTTTCTGGGGCGATGGATCTTCGGGTTTACCTAGCCCAAGTTCGCCAGGGCCAAAATTTCGTGCAGCATATTTCGAGAGATTCCCAGGAATGTGGAGCCACGGCGACTTTGCGTCATGGTCAAAAAATGGTGGCATGACGATTCACGGTCGCAGCGATACAACACTCAACCCGGGCGGTGTACGCATCGGCACTGCTGAAATTTATCGAGTCGTCGAACAGCACTCTGATGTTCTCGAGAGTCTTGTTTTCGGCCAAGATCTCGATAACGATATGCGCATTGTTCTAGCAGTCAGACTGCGACCTGAAGTTTCGTTGACAGATTTGCTCGTCAGCGATTTGAAGACACGCATTCGCAACGCGTGCACACCGCGCCATGTGCCTGCAGTCGTAATTTCAGTTGCAGACTTGCCGCGCACGCGCAGCAACAAACTTGTCGAATTGGCTGTGGCTGATGCAGTAAACGGTCGACCAGTGCGCAATCTTGAAGCGATTGCGAACCCTGAAGCGATAACTGCGATAGTTGACGCCCTAAAGAAACAACACAATTAACTGATTAATAGTTTGGCTTTAAATTCAGCAACGGCAAATAGTCATCTAAGTCGAGCGCATCAAAGCCCCCGATAAATAGTGCCGAGGTTGCATCAGCAATCTTCGGATCGCGGGTTGATTCGCTCAAAGCGTTGCGAAGTTCACTCAATTGCAAATCAGTGATTGAGCGATGTGCAATTATCGGCAAACACGGCACAAGCGGACCATTGCATATCACGAACAAAGAATTAATTGCCTCGGGTTCAATTCTTCGAAGATGAGCGAGGGTCACGCTGTCTATTGAGGCAACATCAGCCTCGCCTCGACACAACATGCGCACACTTTCGGAATGCGAGCCCGACTTGCGAACCTGCCCGCGCCAAGATTCTTGCGGCCCATGAATCGCTGCGATCAGACTTATCCATCCAGAGAGACTCTCGGGCCCATTGACAGCGGCAACAGAACCTTGAAAGTCAAACGGAGTACCGTCAACTCTGCCGACAACGACGCTTCGATAAAAGTGGCTCGCAGATTCGAGTGTCGTTTGGCGAAATGCTCCAACCACACGAACCTTTTCGGCAAGACGAGTTACAAGTGGCCAACCACAAGTTTGACTAATGAAGGCGCCATCACTTTGCCAAAGTTCTGTCGGGTCTTTAGCTCGCGTTAACTCGCTAGGTAGCCAAGAACATCGACTTGCAGTGGCGCTCCAGAGTTTGTCGTAAGCCCATGCCACGTCTTCAAAAGGATAAAAACCGAACTCTGCAACTGTGCCGCTCGATTTACTCATAATTCTCAGACTAGTTAATTTTTACGGATGCAGTCCGCGCATGCGATGCGAGTCAGCAATCGTTTTTATGCCGAGCACCGATGCCGCCAGACGATATGGCAACTGCTGTTCAACCGAAAATGAATGTAGTCGTTTGAACGCTGATTGCATCAGCGAGATAACTTTTTCGTTCACTTCGTCTTCGTCCCAACTGAGGTGAGCAAAGTTCTGGCATTGCTCAAGGTAACTGCAAGTCACGCCGCCCGCATTTGCATAAACATCAGGCATGACGATGATTCCGCGATCGGTCAGAACTTCGTCTGCTTTTGGTGTCAGCGGACCGTTCGCTCCTTCGACTATTAATTTTGCTTTGATCTTCGAAGCAGTATGTTCATCAACTGCATCGCCAAGAGCGCACGGCATTAAAATGTCACAGTCAACTGAAAATAGATTTGCCGAGCCATCAATGCCTTTGCCGATTACTTCGCCAGCCCCTGTCTCAGTGACGCTCTTGGCGCCTTCGCGCATTTTGCGATCGATCATTGCGATGTCGAGCCCATTTGCATTGTGAATTGCACCACCGACATCAGCAACAGCAACAATCTTTGCGCCGCGAGCCTGCGCGAGTCTTGCCGCCCAGGCGCCAACTTGTCCATAACCCTGAATCGCAATTCTTGATCCCTCGAGAGCAAGGCCCATTTCTCGTCCTGCCAACGCCGCAGCCTCAACTGCGCCGCGACCTGTTGCCGATTCGCGACCAAGCGAACCACCAAGTTCAATTGGCTTGCCCGTCACAACACCGGGCACGATGTGTCCGACGCTTGCCGAATATTGGTCAAGAACCCACGCCATCACTTGGGAATTCGTGCCGACATCAGGTGCGGGCACATCTTTGTCGGGGCCAAGAAACGGAATCAGTTCTGAAACATAACGACGCGTAACTTTTTCGAGTTCGCGCAGAGTCAAAGTTTTTGGGTCAACTGCAATACCACCTTTTGCACCGCCAAGAGGCAAGTTCATAATTGCAGTCTTAAGTGACATACCAATTGCGAGAGCAACAACTTCGTCGCGTGTCACGCCTGGGTGATATCGAATTCCACCTTTGGCAGGACCACGAGTCGTGTTGTGGTGAACGCGCCAACCGACAAGGTGATCTCGCGTGCCGTCATCATGCCTAAACGGAATCGAAACTTCGAGCACTCGACGCGGCGCAATGATTGTTTCGATTAATCCGTCTTCGAGACCAAGCCATTCGCCTGCCTGACGCACTCGATATTCGGCTGACTCAAGTGCAAGATCTTTCGGCAAATGTTGTGCGCTCATGGCTCTATTCTGCCTCATTGGGCCGTGTGCGTGGTGACGCGATGAATTTACTTAAGTGGTCGCAACCGTGGCCATTTGCCAATTTTGTCGAGACCAGCGACGGTGCTGGCCATCGTTTCTGGGGTCACTGGATGACTAATTAAATAGCCTTGCGCTTTGCTGCATCGCAAGTCGCCGAGTGCGTGAAGTTGTTCGACAGTTTCGACACCTTCGGCAACTACGTCGAGCCCGAGAGAATTCGCCATGGCGATGATCGTTCGCACGAGAGATCGCGCGTTTGCGTCGCTTGCTAACTCGTTGATAAAGGTTCTGTCAATTTTCAATCTATGGATAGGAAACCGCTGCAAAAATGACAACGAAGAATATCCAGTGCCGAAGTCGTCAATTGCTACGCGCACGCCGATATCTGAGAGTCTGCGCAACGTATCGAGTGCCTGTTCGGGTTGAGTGATCATCACGCCCTCGGTTACTTCAAGCCATAACTGATCTGCGGGCATACGAGAGCGCATTAATGCTTCGTTGACAACCGCAACAAAATTTGGATCATGTAGTTGTCGTGGTGAGACATTGACTGACATCGTGGCGTCGCGACGACAGATGCCTTGGTTTATCCAACTACGCAAGTGTGTGAGTGCCTCGAGCAAGGCCCACGCACCAATCGGCACGATGATGCCAGTCTCTTCAGCGATTGGAATAAATTCGGCAGGCGAGACATTGGTGCCGTCTTCCATGTCCCAGCGCATCAGAGCCTCGAACCCGATTACGTCTCCTAGGTCGATATCGATTATTGGCTGATGAACGAGTCGAAGTTCGCGACGTTCAAGTGCCCGGTAGAGAGCGGTTTCTACCGCCAAGCGTTGATTGACGCGCTCAAGCATCGACTTGTCGAAAATTGCGACGCAGTTTCGTCCTGCATCTTTTGCGCGATACATCGCGGTGTCTGCATTGCGCAATAAATCGTCTGCCGATGTTGAAATCTCGCGATCAAAAACTGCGACGCCGATACTTGCAGAAACAAAGACATCGCCTTGGCGCAATGCCAGAGGTTCGTGAAAACTTTCAAGCACCAAGTCGGCCAACAATACGGCATCGCTTTGGTTCTTTGATTTGGCGTCGAGCACGACAAACTCGTCGCCCGATATTCGCCCGACGATGCATCTATCGGGTAATGCCACGCGCAATCTTTGAGCAACTGAGACCAAGACATCGTCACCAGCCGAGTGCCCAAGGCTGTCATTGATGTTCTTGAATCTGTCGACGTCGATAAACAAAACAGTTGGCGAGAGACCGCTGAATCGCGCACCCTCCAACGCCGCCGAAACATGCTCAATCATCAAGCCACGATTCGGAAGACTGGTGAGCGAATCAGTTTGCGCAGAATCGATAAGTTTTGCCTGCAAAACAGCGTTCGCACGAACCGCCAAAACCACTCGCAATGTAACAGCTGTAGCCAAAACAAAAATTGAGATCGCTCGCACTGTTCGGTCGACATCTGTTGTTGGATTTGTGAGTGCCAACACCACGACAGGCAAAACTAGTGAAGTTGTAGTCAGCACGAGTCGACCTAGAAGAGGTTGCTTCAGTCGCCGCGCCGAGTGTGAAGTCATCGTTGCGACACTCGGATGCAGCACTGTCGCCGAAACTAAAAACAAACTTGCAATGTACGGTGCATTAGCGAATTGGTCCGAGATCTCGTATCTGCCTGATTGATTTGTCGCATAGAGAAAGTCGCCAATCAAAGAACAAGCGATTGCGCTAGCCGCGAACCATACTGCCGACGTTCTCTCGGTATCGGCAAACAACAAAGTTGCAAGCAAAAATATAACTATCGCGCTTGACGCCAAAGTCGCACCGCGTATTGCAGTAATCGAGACAAGATCTTGCGAAATTTCTCGCGCCGGATTTAAAAACACGACCCAAATCAAAAACCATGAGCCAAGCCCGATTATCAGCGAGTCATAGACAACATTCATTGGATCGCGACCGAATCTGCGCTGCACGGTGACGAATAGTCCGAAAACTAAAATCAACTGGACGCCCAAAAATAGAGTTTCCGAGATCGCCTGTGTCGTGACAACACTTGAATCGCGGTTATCAAAAATCTGTGCGGCGATCAAAATCACAATCAGCAAGAGCAGGGCAGACCAGATGCGTCGATCGGGTTTGTTGATTGCAATACCAATGATCGCGCTTACAAAAACCTGAACGGCGGCGATCATATAAATCAGCTCGCTCGAAAGCGTCGAGAGACCCAAAACATGCAGACCGGTGGCGATAATGGCCAGACCAGTCATCGCCCACGCCGCACGAGAAACGGCTTTTGACATCACGAAAACGGTACTACAGATGTTCTAAACTTTTGGGAGGCGGGGTTTTGTCCAAGGTTCGGCGTCGTGCGCCGAGAAAGTACCCGTCGATGTTTGTAACCCGTCATTCCAACGTTGTTGATCCAGCGTTGCGCGAGAAACTGTGGCGTCTTTACCGCACGACTTATTTGCCAACTGCCGAGGCGACAGTAACGCACGAGATGCTCGATCAAGACGAATTCAACGAGCAAATCTCGCGTGACTCAAATCGGGTTTGGGTCGTCTGGAGTGACTCATCGCCAGTTGCGATGACTCTTGTATCTACAGATGTTCGCGCCACTCGTTGGTTGAGTGAAATCTATTTTGAAAAGCACTTTCCTGATCGCTACCGCGCAGGGCAGGTTCACTACATAGTTTGGGTCGTTGTTGATCCGACAGCAGATGCTCATGGTGCGAACGTCATGCTCGCGCGCCAAGCATTAACTGCTGAGGCTCGTGATGGTGCACTTTTGGTTTTTGATATTCCTGAAGTGCATCAGCCTGCCGCGAAAGGTGGCGCAGCAGAATTGCTGTTTCGCATGGCCAAGTTGGTCGGTGATGTCGAACTCTTAGCACTATCGACTCAGCGTTACTTCGCGCTCGACTTTGCAAATTTGTCTGCTACCGATGTTGATCGTCTCTCATCGCCTGACGAACTCGTGAAAAATGCTTAATTCGCCAAGTTAAATTAATAATTTGTAAAGGTTCAGCGCACGATAGTCTTAAGTCAGCGATGAGTGTTTCCGTAGCCGCAGTGACGGTTGTTGTGCCAGGTTCACACTTAATGTCAAGTTTGCTCGGCGAAAGAGATTCGCACCTTCGACTTATCGAAAAAGAGTTTCCGAACACCACGATTCGTGTCCGTGGTAACGAAATTTCAATCTCTGGCACCGAGACAGACACTGTCGGCAGTTTGTTCGAAGAACTGACTTCGCTGCTTCAAGGTGGCGAAAATCTAAATACTGTTGTCGTTGCACGAAGTATAGAAATGTTGCGGTTACATGAGCGACCTAGTTCGGTGCTAACTCATGACATAGTGAGAGCCAATCAGGGTAAGCCGGTGCGGCCCAAAACATCTGGGCAAAAGCATTATGTCGATGCAATTCGCGAAAACGTAATTACATTTGGCCTTGGTCCTGCCGGCACGGGCAAGAGTTGGCTGGCGATTGCAATGGCGGTGCACGCATTGCAAACCAAGCAAGTTCAACGGATAATTCTTACGCGACCAGCAGTCGAAGCAGGAGAGCGACTCGGCTTTTTGCCGGGTGATTTGATGGCCAAACTAGATCCGTATCTTCGTCCTCTTTATGATGCACTTCACGACATGGTTGGCGCTGAAGGTGCGCAAAAACTCGTTGAAAGGCAAGTCGTCGAGGTCGCCCCTCTCGCATATATGCGCGGACGAACCCTCAACAACAGTTTCATAATTTTGGACGAAGCCCAAAATGCGACACCAGAACAGATCAAGATGTTTTTGACTCGCATTGGCTTCGGTTCAAAGGTTGTCGTTACTGGCGACATGACACAGGTTGACATTCCTGACAATCGCAGTGGCTTGTTTGGTCTAGAAAAGATACTTACCGGTATCGAAGGTCTTTCGTTTGTGCATCTCGGTGTCAGTGACATTGTTCGGCACAAAATAGTGTCAGACATCGTTGCTGCATATGAACAGAAAGGTTTGAATGCGGTGAGCAATCGTGCTTGAGCCACACATTAAACGAAACGGCCCTCGCAAAGTTGGCGGAGACGGTGAAATTGAAGTCTTCTGCGCTGACGAACAAACTGATGTTGCTGTTGATGTTGCGCGTTGGCATCAATTGGCCAAGAACGTCTTGGTATCTGAGGGTGTACGTGGGGCGGCCGAGTTGACATTGATGTTTGTGCCAGAGTCGGCAATCGCTGGTCTTAACGAGAAATATATGGGCAAGCATGGGCCGACTGATGTTTTGTCGTTTCCGCTTGACGCGGTTGAATCGGTTCACACACCAGGGCCTGGTGCATTTTCTCGTGGTCCCGACAACTTGAATGTCGATTTAAATGACTTGCCAATTTTGCTCGGTGATGTTGTTGTCTGTCCGAGCGTGGCGAAGAATCAATCGTCGACTCATGCTGGCAATATCGATGACGAATTTGCTCTCTTGGTAACTCACGGAGTTCTGCACGTTTTGGGTTACGACCATGAAAGTGATCACGATGCGAAGAAAATGCAATCTCGTGAACGCGAACTTTTAGAACTGCACCATTGGCGAGGACCGATGCCAGACTCATTTAGCAAGGTCTACGAATGATTTTTGCAGTGGCACCTCGAGCGGCTGATTTCTGGATGCTGTTTACGATTGTCATGTTGCTGGTTGCATTGACGGGTCTCGCACTTGCTGAAATGAGCCTTTCGCGGATCACCAAACAAAAAGCTCAAGCATTGCTAGATCAAGGCGGCAAGCGCGCAAAGATAATCTTGAAACTTGCTGAAGACCCAACAAAATGGGTTAACCCGTTGCTCTTGACGGTAAACATCTTTCAGACAGTGCAGGCGACGCTAACTGGCATCGTTTCGGGGCGATTGTTTGGTGCCCCTGGTATCGCGGTTGGCGTAACGCTGAACGTAATCGTCTTTTTTGTTTTGGCCGAGGCCGTGCCGAAGACCTACGGGCTAGTTCACCCGGTGCGTGGCGCGATACTAACTGCAGTGTCAGTTAATGCACTCACAAGCTTTTATCCGCTGCGGATGATTTCGCAAGGCTTGATCAGACTGACGAATGTAATCGTGCGGGGCAAAGGACTTGAGGCTGGTCCATTCATCAGTGAGCAAGAGTTCTTGGGCATCGTTGAAGCGGCGGCGCAAGATGCCGTAATTGAGCATGAAGAGCGCGAACTAATCGAATCAGTAATTGAGTTTGGCGACACAGTTGTTCGTAAGATCATGGTGCCACGTCCAGATGTTGTAACCATCAATGACGACTTGACGATCTCGCAAGCGATCGACATCATCGTTGAACATCGGTTAAGTCGTCTGCCTGTTTTGCGTGCAGATGATGACGACCAAGATGACCTTGTGGGTGCCGTATATGCAAAAGATTTGATTGCCGCCGAACGCTCAGGTCGTGGAGCCGAGTCAATCAAATCAAGCATGCACTCGGTCCAAGTAGTTCCGGAGATGAAACCAGTTGCCGACTTAATGCGTCAGATGCAGCAAGAAAAATTTCATTTGGCGATGGTCGCTGATGAATACGGCTTGCTTGCAGGTCTTGTCACGCTCGAAGATTGCCTTGAAGAATTAGTTGGCGAAATCGGCGATGAGCATGACGAAGACGACACTTCGGTACAGCGACAGCCAAATGGAGACTTGCTTGTCGCCGGGGTCACCACAATTGGCAAACTCAATCAAATTCTTGAAGCAGAAATAAGCACTGACGACTACGACACAATCGGTGGTCTTGTCTTCGGTGAATTAGGCCATGTGCCTGAAGTAGGCGAGTCTGTCAAGATCAATGACGTGGTGTTTTGCGTCGAAGAACTTGATGGTCGGCGAATTCAGATCATTCGAATTTCGCAATCAAAAAAATAAACGATTAGTCTCGCCTCATGGAGATTTCATTACGCGGCAAAACCGCAATCGTCACTGGTGCGTCTCGGGGCATTGGCAAAGCAATCGCTAAATCGTTTGTTGATGCTGGGGCACAAGTCATGCTTACTTCGCGAAAACTTGACGCACTTCAGGCTGCTGCAAAAGAGATGGATGGTGAGACCGATGTTTTCGCCGCCAACGCAGGTGAAATTGATCAGGCCAAAGCATGCATCGATGCAACTATGGAGCGCTTTGGAAAAATCGACATCTTGGTCAATAATGCTGCAACAAATCCTTATTATGGCGAGACCCTCGGCGTTGATTCGGCTCGCTTTGACAAAACCTTCCAAGTTAATTTGAAGGGTCCCTTGTTCTGGAGTCAAGCAGTGTGGAATGCATCGATGCAGAACAAGCCAGGTGTGATTCTGAATATTGCATCAGTCGGTGGTCTTCGTGCAGAGCAGGGTCTGGGTGTTTATAACTTGACCAAAGCGGCTGTAATTCATCTGACGAGTCAATTGGCTTGTGAATTAGGCAAAACTCGCGTCGTGGGTATCGCGCCAGGTTTAGTCAAGACTCTTTTCGCTTCGGTTCTGATCGAGAACGTGGGCGACAAACTTGCATCAGCGTTACCCACTAAACGACTTGGTGAACCCCAAGACATCGCAAACTTGGCGTTGTTTCTCTGTTCTGACTTGGCTTCGTGGATTACTGGCGAAACTTACGTGATTGACGGCGGCGCCGGTGTTCGATCAGGCACAATGTAGATTTTTGCCGCACGCAAAAAGACTGGACCCAAAGTAATCAAGGCGACCAACAGTACGACGCCCGAAGCGAGATAAGTTGCACGCAAGCCGAATGAGTAAGCGATCTGACCGCCGATGAGTGCACCAAATGCGGTGCTGCCAGTGCCGATGAATCTGTAGACACTATTAACTCTGCCGAATAGTTCTGGCGGTATTAATCGCTGACGCATACTGACTGTGATCACATTCCAGGTCGTGCCCGCGATGGCCATCACAATGCCACTTAGTGCAACTGACCATACTCTTGGAAAGACACCAGGGATGACATCGGAAATAGCAAAAACCGTGTACGAAAGAATTATCGCCGTGTTTGCACCGAGTTTTTTGCTAACACGCTGGCCAATCAGGCCACCGAGAATCGAGCCAACAGAGATTGCGGCGAGCAAAATACCGAATCCGCGGGCTCCAAGTCCGAGTTCGTCGCGTGCAAATTTGACAAAAACTGCCTGGGCAAACATGCCACACATGTTGGCAACACCGAGCATGATCGCCAAGGTTCGCAACAGATCGTGTTTCCAAAGCCAGGCCAGTCCCTCTCTCAGGTCAGTGCCGAACGACTTTGTTGAACTTTCAACTTTGGGCGCCGATTTAATTCTTATTGAGCGAATTAGTAGTGCGGCCAAAATTAGGGCGATGGCATTGATTCCGAACGGCGCACCAATCGCGATGACGAAAATCCATGCACCAAACGGAAGACCAATAAAACCATTACTGATGATTTGCGAGATGTAAAGCCGGCTATTGGCCACTTCTAGAGACTCTTGATCGACAATCGCCGGCAGAATCGCCTGCGAACTCATATCAAAAAACAACTCGCAAACACCTGCGAGCGCAGTGGCAGCAATCAAAAGGTAAATATTGATAGAGCCTGTTGCTGCGCCAATCGCAATCAATGCAAAGATTGCGCCTCGCACAATGTTGGCGCGAAACATGATCTTCTGTCTGTCATGTCGATCTAGATAAACGCCTGCCGGAAGCGAAAGAATTAACCATGGCAGCATTGCTGCAAAACTGATCGACGCAATCAGCCGAGAGTCGTCGGTGAGAGAAATCGCGAGTAGTGGGGCAGCAGCAACAACCATTCCGTCACCCAAGTTTGAAATAGTCGACGAAGTGTAAAGACGCCAATACGAATTAGGTAAACGACCCGAATGCTCGTGGTCATGTCGATCTGTGTCAGTCATGCAGAGCCCTCAACTTATTTGATGAGTGAGTTAGTTCACTTATCAAAGCTTTGCCGAGACTTGATCGTGGTATTTCGTCGACTATGTAAACTTTTTTTGGCGTGCAATAGTCGGGCAAGCTTAGGCGTACGTGCTTGTCTAAATCTTCGAGCCGAAGGTTTTTCGCATCGGGTCGCAAAACAACCCACGCAGTGACTGTTTGGCCCCACTTTTCGTCGGGCGTGCCTGCGACAATTACATCAGCAACCGCGTCGTGCTTTCGCAGAGAAGTCTCAACAGTTGTTGGCCAAACTTTGTATCCGCCAGTCTTGATTAAGTCGTCTTTGCGACCCAGCACAGATAGTTTTCCGTCACGAAACTCACCGAGGTCGCCAGTAAGCAACCAGCCGTCACTGTCTTTTGGGTCAAATCCATCGCGATAGCAACGCAACAGAGAATCGCAGCGAATTTCGATCTCAGAGTCTTTGCCAATGCGAACTTCAACACCATCAATTGGTGTGCCGTTGTAGACGACGCCACCAAAAGTTTCAGTTAGGCCATAAGTCAAAATCGCATTACTCGGTAGGTTCGTTGGGCCATGACCGCCGCCGATCAGAACAGTTCTGAAATTTGAAACATCAACCGAATGTAAAATTGCCGGAACCAGCGAAGTCAGGTTCGCGCCATTCTTGAGTGCCGATTCAATAGTTGCTTGATCGGCACGTCGTTCGATCGTGAGACGCGAACCGAAGTGCAAGGCTCGTAGCACCACAGAAAGACCACCGACGTGGGCGAGTGAGATACATGCCAACCAATGATCTGTATCGACGCAGCCAAGACGTGCACCCGTACTCGCTACCGCTGCACGAATCGAACTGTGGGTATGCACAACTCCTTTTGGCTCGCCAGTTGAACCAGATGTAGATATGACTAAAGCATCATCTTCTTCAATTGGTTCGCCAGCCGCAAATTTCACCCTCAGACCATCGGCGCCAGCAATTGATGAAACCTTGAATTGAGTGAGTAATTTTCTTCGTGCGACATCAGGTAAGCGTTGATCGATAGGTAGTGCTGCGTCGCCTGCATCCCAAATTTCTTTGAGTACATCGACGAATGCATCGCCCGCTGGCATGTCAATCGCAACTAGTTCGCGCACCATTTCAGCGTAGATGTTTTGTTGTTAAGTTAGTTGCGTGCGAGATTCAACTAATTTGTGGATACAAGGCGCGCGTCCCAAGACGTTGCCCGCCGCAATCGCGCCAGTTGTCGTTGGTTCGGCGTGTGCACACCTCGAAAGTTCAATGCAAAACAATTGGCTCAATTCTGTTTTCGCTTTGATTGTCAGTCTTGCTCTACAGGTCGCGGTTAATTTTGCAAACGACTATTCAGACGGCATTAGGGGCACCGACAAAGATCGAGTGGGCCCACTTCGGCTGGTTGGCTCTGGGGCAAAGAAACCAGCCGATGTTAAAAAGGCGACATTTCTTGCTTTTGGCGTGGCGGCGGTTTTCGGCTTCGTGCTTGCGGCAACGACATCGTGGTGGTTGTTGCTGGTCGGTGTGTTGTGTTTTCTTGCCGGTTGGTTTTATACGGGGGGCAAGCATCCCTATGGTTATTTGGGTTTCGGAGAAGTCTTTGTGTTTATTTTCTTCGGGGTGGTCGCAACAATGGGTACCACTTTCGTTATTAATCAGCAGTTAACTCTCGTCAGCTTTTTGGCTTCTGTTGTTGTTGGTTGTCTCGCATGCGCTTTATTGGCTGTCAACAACTTGCGAGACATTGCCGGCGATGCAACTTCCAACAAACGAACGCTTGCGGTTCGTATCGGCGAAAGTGGTGCACGCAAGTTTTATATTTTGCTATTTATCGTTGCCGGTTGCGCCGTGGTTTCAATTGCTCTGTTGCATCCGGCAGCGATGATTGCAATGCTTGGCTTAGCAGTGGCTATAAAACCAATCAGACGCGTTTATTCTGGGGCAACTGGGGCTGACTTGATAAATGTTCTTGTTATGACCGGCCGCGTGCAGATTCTTGTTGCTATTGCGTTGAGTGTTGGTCTGCTATTTAGTTAAGAGAACTACTGAGTCGATATAAAATTCGACAACAAGTCTTGAAAGATTTCGGGCTGTTCAAGATGCGGGGTGTGGCCAGAGTTTTCGACTATTTTCAAAGTTGCATTGTCGCCAATTTCTGAAACTAATCTCTCGGCTAGGCGGCGGTATTTTTCGTCATTTGCGCCAGCGATAACTAAAACAGGCATCGTCAGTTCTTTTAAGCGAGACCAAGTTGGTTGTTGTCGCCCCGCACCGCAGAGCCGCAGACTTGAACTTAATCCGATTGCTGTGTTTTTTAAACGAACCCCACGTTGATTCGTCTCGTTATTGAGACCCGCGAATAACGATTGGTTTAACCATTCGTCAATAAATTGATTAACGCCAATCTGTTCGATTCGTCTGGCAAGTTCTTCGTCGTTTCTTATGCGTTCTGAGCGCAGCTCTTTGTCTTCAATGCCTGCAGTTGTGCTTATCAAAACAAGCCGAGAAACTAGTTGTGGCTCAGCGAGAGCAAGAGTTAGACAAAATCGGCCACCGAGTGAATAACCGATATATGTTGCATTGCCACCAACTTCACCGATGGCTTTTGCTCCTGACTCTAAATTGAGAGAGATATCGCAAGAGTCGCCATGATTGGGGGCGTCGACCGCAATGACCTCGAAATTCTGTTTGAGAGAGTCGATGACATCCACCCATGTTTCATGCGTTTGAGTGAACCCATGTACGAGCACGGCTCGCGGGCCATTGCCGAATTGCTTGTTACTCAGCATTGGCGAAAGTCGTCGGGTGCGATCTTGTGCGGTTTGCCACACGCCGCAAACTTT
The DNA here is from genome assembly GCA_030727685.1 of Ilumatobacteraceae bacterium. Lineage (GTDB taxonomy): Bacteria > Actinomycetota > Acidimicrobiia > Acidimicrobiales > Ilumatobacteraceae > BACL27. Next base: position 23,986 of record JANRBC010000029.1, on the reverse strand, counting down.
TTGTTCTCATTGCTGCCACGATAGAGGCATGGGTTCTTCTGCGGCGACCACGGCGACCTTTTGCGCGACATTGGTGGATGAATGGCTTCATTGTGGTGTTCGCCATGCCGTCGTATCTCCTGGTTCTAGATCAACGCCAATTGCGCTCGAAATTGCCAATCGGCACGAGATTGAGATGCATATTTTTCACGACGAACGAAGTGCCGCATTTGCTGCCCTCGGTATCGCTAAAGCCTCTGGGGTTCCGGCGATCTTGGTGTGTTCGTCTGGCACGGCAGCAGTCGAGTTTCACCCAGCGGTAGTCGAAGCGCATCACAGTGAAGTTCCAATTTTGATTTGCACGGCTGATCGACCAGCAGAACTGCAAGGTGTCGGCGCGCCGCAAACGATTGACCAGCAAAATCTCTATGGAGTCTCAGTACGAAAGTTTGTTAACGCCGAGGTTGCCGACGATTCAGAAAATCAGACCTGGCGTCCAATCGCGCGTGATCTTTTTGCGACAAGTGTTGGCAAAGTGCGAGGACCAGTTCATCTCAATCTGAGATTTCGTGAGCCACTCATGGGTGCTGCGATAGATCTGCCGCCAAGACACGAGAAATCTACGGTGATCAAAGACAAAGTCGTGTTGCCGTCGGCACGATCGCTTCGTGAGTTAAAGAAAGCGCTTAATTTCAAAAATGGAGTGATTATCGCCGGGCCCGAGAACTATCGGAGCGAATCTATTTTGCATCTGGCTGAATCTCTAAGTTGGCCCGTGCTTGCAGATCCGCGAAGTGGTGCACGCGTACCTAGCAAAGTTGTAGTTGCTGCCGCCGACACGATTTTGCGTGACGAGGGCTTTTCAAAAAAATTACAACCTCAAGTAGTTCTTCGCTTTGGCACTCTTCCAGCTTCGAAAGTAGTCAACTCTTGGCTGGCTAATTGCGGTGCGAAACAAATCGTCATTACGACAACGCCAACTCTCGCTGACCCAGACCAGTTGTGTGCTCTGCACATTGTCGGTGATATCGATGAGTTGTGTGCCGGGCTGATTTCTGAGCGTTCAAACGAGCAGGCTCAGAAAGATAGTGTCTCGTGGCTCGATCTATGGAGCAGTGCTGAAACTTCAGCCCAGAAGTCAATTAACTCTGCGATAGCCGATGAGCCGGGACTCACCGAACCAGGCGTTGCGCGCGCGATTTACGCACTGTTGCCTGAGGCATCCCATTTGGTTGTTTCAAGTTCGATGCCAATTCGTGATGTCGAGTGGTTCGCCGCACCGCGAACTGGACTTCGTGTTCATGCCAATCGCGGCGCGAATGGCATCGACGGCGTCGTGTCAACGGCAGTGGGTATCGCGTTAGCAACTCGTCAGCCAACGACTCTTTTAATTGGCGACATTGCCTTGCTACACGACGTCAATGGCTTGATCGGTCTCGTAATTCGCGAAATAGATTTGCGAATCGTCGTCATCGACAACAACGGTGGTGGAATCTTCTCATTCTTGCCCCAGGCGCAGGCCCTTGACGCGCCAAAATTTGAAAAGATTTTCGGCACGCCGCATGGTGTCAACATAAAAATGCTTGCCCAGGCGCACCAGATCAATACTCAAGAAGTGGCAAATATGTCTGACCTCGCTGAAGTTTTATCTCAGCGGGGCCCGTGGCTGGCTCGAGTCGTTACCGACCGACAAGAAAACGTCAAAGTCCATGAGCGCATCAATCAGATGGTGGCTTCAAACTTGCGTTGAGTTTTACGGCGAAAGCCCTACGGTCGAATTAGCGCAGCCAACATCGCCTGAAACTTGGCTTGAGTTTCAGCAAGTTCGCTAGTCGGGTCACTATCGCCAACAATTCCGCCGCCAGCAAAGAGTCGGGCAGTCATGCGCGTCGAGTCGAGTTCTGCGCAACGAATGGCAACAGCAAACTTTCCGTCTCCAGATTTGTTGACATATCCGACAGCGCCACCATATCGACCACGATTCATTCCCTCGACACGGGCAATTTGGTCGAGAGCCTTTTGTTTTGGTGCACCACCAAGTGCCGGAGTGGGCGAGAGTGCATAGGCAAGTTCGAGAACACTGGGTCGAGGTTCGCTCAGTTGTCCAGAAATTTCTGTGCCGAGATGTTGGACATTGGCAACAGCGACGATTGTAGGTTCGGGTTGCCAATCAAGAAACGAACACCAGGGCAATAGCGTGTCGTGAACCATGTCGATCACGATGCGGTGTTCGAGTTGATTCTTTGTGCTGGCAATAAGTTCACTAGCAATTTTCTGATCGATAGTCGGGTTGCCAGTGCGTGGTGCGGTGCCGGCAAGAGGATGACTCGAAACTTTGTTGCCTTCGACAGCAACCAACAATTCAGGCGATGCACCAAGAAAGCCATCAAACAGATATCTGTAACTCGACCCAAAAGATGCTTTCAAGCGCTGCAAGATTGCACGAATATCGAACGGAAAATTCGTCGTGACGAAAATGTCGCGAGCAATGACAGCCTTGTCAATTTTTTTCTCACGCACTGCTTGGGCAGTCAAGCGAACCGCTTCAAGATAGTGATCTACAGGTATGCCGGGGTTAACCATGAATGACGCGGCGAAGGGTCGAATTTCGTCAGGTGCACGAAAGTCAAATTCGGCATCATCTATTGTCGTCACCCAGTGCTGGCCACCAGATGTTTTGCCGACTACAACTTTTGGAATCACGAAATCATGTGGGTTGCTGCTAATGAACGGAATGCAACCAATCGCAATCGGGCCAGCCTCGGCGATGCCACTTCGGTTGTCATCTTCTATGCCAGACAATGTCGCGGCGATCTCACTTCGGCCTAGTCGTTTTGCAACTCCTTGTCCGGCGACTCCGACACCATCGCGAACAAACAAAAAGCCATCATTGCTCGCAAAGTCGTTTAGGTCGATTTGCTGATTGGTTACCGCTGAGAGCAACTGAGTAGTTGAGCGCATTTAGTTTCGTGTCGCCACAAGAAGTTGCGTTAGCCCGCCAGAGAGTTGAGTGTGTTTAGCGTCGGCAAATCCTGATTGTTTCAGCATTGCGATCAATTGTTCAGGCTCAGGAAGGTATGCGACACTTCGTGGCAAATATTTATATGCAGCCCGATCTGAAAATAAACCACCGATAATCGGCACGATACGTCCGAAATAGATTTTGTTGCCGAATCGGATGAAGCGGTTAGTCGGCACGCTCACATCGAGTAGAGCAATTCGTCCACCATGTCGCGTTACACGAGCGAGTTCGACGAAGAACATTTGCAAATTTTCGAGATTGCGTAAGGCGAACCCGCAAGTGATGCCGTCTACGCACATATTTGGTATCGGCAGCTTCAAAATATCGACTTGGGTGCGGGGCGCACCACTGCGATCGGCGCTCAACATGCCAAACGATAAATCCATTGAGATGGGGTCGTAACCATTCTGTTTAAGTTCGATGCATAAATCGCCGGTGCCGCTCGCCAGGTCGAGAACCCGTGAGCCCTTGGGTAGGTTCAGCGCGGAGACAGTCTTTTTGCGCCAACGTGTATCCAATCTAAAAGTCATGAGACGATTGACAAAGTCATATCGAGGAGCGATTGCATCGAACATTTCGCGGACTGCTTCTACTTTTTCAGCACCCCTAGGCAGATCTTCGCGGTCCCATTTGTCGCGCTTGCGAATTTTCGCTGTCACGCAATTCAGGCTAGGGCAAACCAGTTATGGTCGCCCTAGTAGGGGGTTTGTGACACAAGTCTGCCAAACTACTCAAGGGAGAAATTCGCCTTGATTGATTTTTCATTTACGCCAGAAATCGAATCTGTTCGCTTAAAGGTTCGTGAGTTCATGGACACCGAAGTGCGACCAGAGTGGGATGCGATCGATCAAAAAGATCGCGCACAAGTGGTTCGCACAATCGTTAAGTTGCGCGGCCGAGCTCGCAACCACTGGAACTTATGGTTGCCACATATGCCAACTGAATGGGGCGGCATGGATCTTGGTCCTACTGCAATGGCTGCAGTTTCTGCGGAAGCAGCCAAAGTCAGTATTGGTCCGTTTGTTTTGAATGCCCAGGCACCTGACGAGGGCAATCAGCACACACTTTTGCATTGGGCAACCGATGAACAAAAAGAAAAATACTTGCGCCCGCTTTGCGAAGGCACGGCGAGAAGTTGCTTTGCGATGACAGAGCCAGAAGTTGCTGGCAGCGATCCCACTCTGATTAAGACGCAGGCATATCAAGATGGCGACGAATGGGTTATCAATGGCCACAAGTGGTTCATTTCGGGTGCACGTGGTGCGCAATTCGCACTTCTGGTTGCTCGCACTGAAGATAATCCTGATATGCCACAGGCTGCGAACTCGTGTTTCATCGTTGACATACCAAGCGAAGGTTTCAACATTGTTCGTGATGTCGAAACAATGTCGGGTGGTCACAATCACTGCGAGATTTTGATTCAAGATCTTCGTGTTCCGGCAAAAAATATGTTGGGTGGGCGCGGTCAGGGTCACTTGCTCGGCCAATATCGACTTGGGCCTGCCCGTCTTGCGCATTGCATGAGGTGGATTGGCCAAGCAGAAATTGCTCTCGACATGATGGTCGACCGTGCGCTACAGAGATATTCGCATGGCTCGATACTCGCCGAAAAACAAGGTATTCAATGGTTGATTGCTGACTCTTCGATGGAGCTCTATCAGTGCAAGTTGATGGTCTTGCATGCGGCTTACAAAATTGAAAACGGACAAAGTTTCACTTCGGAAGTATCGATGGCGAAGCATTTTGTCGCCAATAGTTTGTGGAGAATTATTGATCGCGCGATTCAGGTTCACGGGGCGCTCGGCTATTCGACTGACACGCCTTTGGCGCACATGTTGCAGCAGGCGCGATGGAGTCGCTTTGCTGATGGCGCTGACGAAATTCATCAAATGCGTATCGCTCAACGTACGATCGCTGCTTACAAAGATCATGGTTCAACGAAGTCTGCGACTGGAGACCTGCCACTGTGACGACCAAACAGCACACAACATTCGGCGTTTTTATTCCGCAAGGCTGGAAGATGGAGTTAATTTCGATTCCTGATCCGGTCGACAAGTGGAACAAGGCTGTAGAAATTGCGCAGTTGGCCGAAAAACTTGGTTTTGACTCGATTTGGGTTTACGACCATTTCCATAATGTTCCGCGTCCAGCACACGAAGCAGTTTTCGAATGCTGGACCACGATGGCGGCAATCAGTCAGCGCACGACAAAAATCAGACTCGGCCAGATGGTCGGCTGCAACTTATATCGCGAACCCAGTTTGCTTGCAAAAATAACCTCAACGCTTGACGTCATCTCGGGTGGGCGACTCGATTGGGGTATTGGCGCGGGCTGGTACGAAAACGAATGCCGCGGATACGGCTACGACTTTCCTGAACCAAAGGTTCGCATCGCAATGTTGCGCGAATGTGTAGAGATCGTTCGATCAATGTGGACGCAAGAAGAAACAAATTACAGCGGCAAGTACTACAACTTGGTGCGTGGCAACTGCGACCCAAAGCCGTTGCAAAAACCCCACCCACCAATTTGGATAGGTGGCGGCGGCGAGCAACTAACTCTTCGTGTTGTCGCGCGCTATGCCGATTGCTCAAATTTTGGTGGCAGCCCAGTAGAGTTCGCGCGCAAGCGTGAGATTCTCAAGGGGCACTGTGCTGCGGTCGGACGAGATGAGTCAGAGATTCGCAAAACATGGTCACCAGATATTTTCATTCGGCGTACCGAAAAAGAGATCAAGGCTGCAGGTTCACTTAGTTTACGTGCCGACCCTTTTGACCAATGGCAAGCTAGCAATCTCGTGGGCACCGTCGAACAGGTGACTGAGAAGGTTCAAAAATATATTGACCTTGGTTGCAGTGGCTTTATTCCGTGGTGCGCCGATTACCCGAGCTCTGAAACAGTCGAACTCTTCGCCGAAGTTATGAATAACTTCAGATAGTCAATTCGTACTTACAAGTAATAACGAAAGACGACTTCAGCGACACAAGAAGGCTTCTTGGCGCCTTCGACTTCGAAAGTCGTCTCAAGTGTTACTTGAACACCGCCAGTTACATCTTCGACATTTAAAAGTTTTACGCCAGCACGAAGTTTTGAGCCGACTGGCACAGGTGACGGAAAGCGAACTTTATTTGTTCCGTAATTCACTCCCATTGCCACACCTTCCACGCCAAAAATTTGTGGCAGAAAAACCGGCCCGAGTGACAAAGTCAGATAGCCGTGGGCGATTGGTCCACCGAATGGGCCGGCTTTTGCACGCTCAACATCGATATGGATCCATTGATGGTCGCCAGTCGCATCGGCGAATATATTCACCTGTTCTTGCGTGATCGTTGAGTAGTCCGAAAATCCGAGATGTTTTCCAATCAAACTTTTGAGTTCGTCAACACTTTTGATAATTAGTTTTGGCATAGATCAAGTGTGGCAGGTCGTTGGGCTTCGTGACGAAATGAACTAGCGATACCAAATCTTCTGGTGGCTTCGGCTTTGCGGATGCAAAATAAGAGCACACAAAGCCACTTCAAAAATCAGACTCAAGGTGCTGCCACCACTCAGCTTGCGATAAAGCGTTGTGCTGATACCACTTGTGTTCTCGAGATCGGTATATGCCGCAAAGCGAAGCACGAATGGCGAAAATGCTGCGGCAATCGCGAATTTGTAGCCAAGTTTGAGGTTGTTGGCCATGAACAAACCCGATAATGCGTGCAAAGCCACGACGACCAAGCCGACTATGAGCCCGAGTGCAAAACGATTGCGTAGATAGCCCAAATAGTCGGTCGAATCTATGACGCTTATCAAAGCGAAAAAGCCATTTAGGTAGAGCAACATCGCCGCAATCTGCAGCGTTTGGGGTTGCATTCGATCAAACCATTTGCGCCAATCAATGTTTAGCATTAGTCAATTGTGGCAGATCAAACCATCTCGTCTCGGTAGCCTTCTTTCGTGCGTAGCGCCTTTGTTTCGTTAGTAGGTCGGCCCAATGTTGGCAAGTCAACGTTGATCAATGCTTTGGTTGGCAAGAAAGTCAGCATCGTCTCAAACAAGCCACAAACCACACGAACTCGCGTACGGGGCATTTTAAACAAAGACGACACTCAGTTGGTTTTTGTTGACACACCTGGATTACACAAAGCAACAACCGCATTAGGCGAGCGAGTCAACGCGACAGCGCTTGAGTCGATGAGGGATGTTGACATTGTGTGTCTGTTGATTGACGCGACGCAAACATTTGGCACCGGAGACCAGTGGGTTAGTGAGCAACTCAATATCAAAAATGCAATCGTCGTAATCAATAAAATTGATGCAGTGTCGCCAGCCAAATTGCTTGCTCAATTGAGTGCGATTTCGTCGTTAGGCGCTGCCGAGTATTTTCCGCTGTCTGCTAAAACTGGAGAAGGCGTCGACCAGTTAGTTGCCGAACTTGTCAAGCGTGCACCACTTGGTCAAGCGATGTATCCGCCTGAGATGACATCTGAAACGCCTCAGGCGCAGTGGGTGGCAGAGCTTGTGCGAGAACAATTGTTGGCCGTCACCAGAGACGAGTTGCCGTATTCAATCGCCACACGCGTCACCGAATGGGAGTGGCCACGAGTGCGTTGCGAGATAGTCGTCGAGCGAGAAAGTCAAAAAGGAATGGTCATCGGCAAGTCGGGCAGTGTTCTCAAGTCGGTCGGCATCGAGGTGCGCAAGCAAATGCCTGAAGGCGCGTTTCTTGAGCTGTTTGTCGTCGTCGATAAAGACTGGCAACGTCGCGCCGATCGTGTCGAACGCCTGGGCTACTAGATTTTTATTATGAAATTCAAACCGCGACTGTTGATTCCAACAGTTTGGTTCGGATTTGCATCATTAATTTATATCTCGCTGTTCTCTCGACGAACCGATGTAATGAGTGGTGATTCCCAACTATCGGCGATGTTGTCTAATTACCAGATTTCAGACTTTGGAAAGACCCTCAGTTTGCGTTCTGACCTTCTTTTTGGTGCTGGCGGCTTGCAAGGCGGCTTCTTGTTTTGGCTTGATCCTGTCTCGGTGATCGGATCAATTGGTAGTTCGACCTATAACCACTTCTTGGTGGCGTTGGTTTCTTCGATTGCTGTTTTTGTTTTAGCGGAAAAAGTATTTGAATCGTTTGACGTTTCTTGGTTCGCTGGTATTTCTGCGGCTGCCTTCACTTCGATCGCGACACTGTGGGGCTACTCAGTGGCCTTGGTTGATAACGAACTCTTTGGCCATGTGCCTCAATATGCTTCGCTCTTAATCGTTTCGTTAGTGATTTTGGTTTGCTTTCTGCAGGTCAACGCTGAAAGTCGGGTGCGAGACTTGATGTTCGGTTCTGGGTTCGTGTTTTCAGTTTTGTTTCTGTTTGCTGTCCTGCCACATCTTTTAGTTACTTCACTGCCGTTATTGACAATTGTCGGCGCTACTTCAATGTTTAAATCAATTACTCGGCGAGAGCATCGGGCTTTGATCAGCCAGTTTGCACTGCTGTTGTTTTCAACGGTGCTTTTGCTTTTGCTGAAGGCACCGACATTTCTAAATGGTTTTTATCGGTACACAGCCGCATCAGAGTTGCCACTAAGTGCTTATAACCAGCCACAGATTTGGCCGATTCACAAATTTGTCTTTGAGGCGTTCTTTCCCACTCCCTCTGCTGAGGGCAATCATGTGTTTCAAATTCTCTGCTTTTTCATGCTTTCGATTTTCATAATTCGTGGCGTCGTAGTGTCAAAACGTCGCAATCACGTTTGGGCAATGTCTGTTATCGCAGCGCTGTTTTTATTGACTTATCGCATCTGGCAATCAACTTGGCAATTTGAAAGTGGTCCACGAATCAGTTATTTCATTTGGATGCTTAGTCCGATTTATGCAATAGCCATTACTTCGTTAGTTTCGGACTTCGCTCAAAGAAATTTTAGAAATATTTACAACAATCTAAAACAAAAAAGTAACTTGCTTGTCGCAACTCTGGCTGCACTGATACTGGTCACGTTGTTTGTCTCGCCGATCACATCGCTCAGATTCTCACTTCAAGAACCAATGCCACGATCGCTTGATGATCTCAGTGTGGCACCCGAACTTTTTGACCGTGTTTCGCTTCTAGACGGTGAGCAGTTTCGCGGTCGCGTAGCTTATGTTCTTCAAGAACCGGACTATCCATTGAATATTTCTGGCCGAATTCCACTTCTAAATGAGTATTCGCACACTTTGACACCGTTGGCTTTCAAATTTTATGAGAGATTTCTTCTCGACGAAGATTCTCCACAATTGCGCAACCGGTTCGTACTTGGTTTTCAGAATTTCGATATCTATCGCATGACAGGTGTGCGTTATCTTGTCGTGCCAAAAGAGACACTCGAATTACGAACCGAAACTTTTGTCGACGAAAATATCGTGGTTAGTGAACTCGATGATGAAAATGTGTTAACTGATTTGGGTCAGTCGAATCTCGGTACATTCTCACCAGTCTCGGTCAAAAGCGCAGAATCATTGTCAAGTATTTTTAAAATTATCGACGAAAATTCATTTGATGCTTCGAAAACTGTAGTTGTTGACGGAAATGCACCGACAAATTTGGTGGTTGCAAGTTTGGTTAAATTCGAGTTTTCAGATGGTGACCTTGCAATTTCTGCCGAGTCGCCAGGTCGTTCAATGATCTTGTTGCCAATCGAATTCAGCAATTGTTGGAGGATTGACTCAAAGGGTGAGGGCATCGCTGAAGCGACGCTTGTTCGTGCCAATGGCTTTCTGACTGGTTTGATCTTTGACAAAGTTTTTGACGCGCAAATAAAACTTAGAACCGGCCTGTTTGATAACCCGACTTGTCGCGATAAAGACCTGAAAGAATTTCGTTTACTAAATAATTAGCCGGCAAGGGCGACTATTAGCGAAGAGTAGTCGTCGAAACTTACAGTTGCTCCGGGTTTGGCAAGATCACCGCGACCCCGCGGCACGGCGACATTTTGTCCGTCGACTGTAAAAATTACCTGGCCGACGCCAGGGCGACGGGTGAAAGTCAAAACAAGTTGAGCGATGGCTAAACGCTGATCAATTGGCGAGAGCTCAGTCAAGAGTTCCGCAATTGTGTTGATCTGGGCGACACCTTTTGAAACATTGATCTCGGCATTCAGTTCGTTGGGTAGCGCGCTTCGTAAACCGAGACCGTTGTCGCCAGTTGGTGGTCCGGCGAGCAGTGCGGCCAATACTTGCGAGATAGTCGCCGGGCTAACAATCGATTGAGTAGTCGCGACGAGCCGACCATCGCTGATGTAGTAAAGCTCCACAGGCTCAGAGAGCACTTCGCTTGTGGGCTGTTGAATTTCTTTGACCGATGCGTCTGCGGCGACCGTAGTTGAAGTAGTCGTAGTTGTTGGTTGTTGATTTAGTTCTTGTGGCAATTCTGACGCAGATATTTCAATGATTTTGCTTGCTCGTGGCACACCGCAGCCAGTGATAGATACAACAAGTAAAAGAGCGAAGACTCGTTTCATAACATCGGCTTGGTTAACTCGGTTGAACCACTGCGCAGAATCGAAACCATGAACCTTGCGCCTCCGCTGGTGCTTATCTCGACCCACGCCTTACCCCCGAGAGCGCGTGCGTGTTCTTGCACAATTGCAAGTCCAAGTCCGCTTCCGGTGCTGTTTCTAGATGCCGTACCCCGAGCAAACCTTTCGAAGATTCTTTCACGTTCGCTTTGGGCGACACCTGCGCCAGCATCTTCTACAGCGATTCGCAGTTCTCGTTCGTCGCCTGTAACCGAGATTGCTGTGGCACCACCAGCATGATCACGTGCATTTTCGAGAAGATTCAAAACGATGCGTTCAATTCGTCGTTTATCGAGAACAGTTTCATCGGAGTCGTCAAGGTTGGTTGCAAACGGAATTTCGGCGAAACCATGTCGTTGCGCAACTCGTTTTACAAGATCAGCGAGGTTGACGGTTTCTTCTTGGGTTCTGCCGGCACCTGCGTCCAGACGTGAAAGTTCGAGCAAATCGAGCACCGTGCGATCGAAGCGACGTACCTGACTTGCGATGATGTCAAACGCCTGCTTGTTTCGATCACTTAGGTCGTCGCGCCGACTCTGCATCACTTCGACAGAAGCCGCAAGTGCGGTGATTGGCGAGCGAAGCTCATGACTCACGTCGCTAGCGAATCTTGTTTCTCGTTGAATACGAGTTTGCACGGCGTCAACCATGTTGTTAAACGAGTCGGCGAGTCTTGAGAGTTCGGGGTCACGTTCATCTTCGAGACGCACATCTAAACCACCAGATGCGATATCGGTCGCAACTGATGCGACTCTGCGCAACGGTCTCAGCACGCTGCTGCTGCTTGAAAAACCAAAGATGCCGCCGGCAAGTGTGATCAAGATGATGCCGAAAGTGAGCGTTGTTCGAATCGTATTAAGCGTGCGCTCAACGTCAGTTAACGGAAACGCCTCAAAGTAGTGTCCGGAAATCGCCGAGATTGAAATGCCGAGCGCTTCGTACGGCTCACCATTAAATTCAAAGCGTTGTCGAGAACTTTTACCACCGAGAGTTCTTGTCAATAAATCAGTCGGTAAATTCGATTGTGTGAAACGCAGTGGCTCTTGTGCAAAAAATGAATCTTCATCATTTAAATAAAGAATTGCGTAGCCGCCGGCCTCGGTGCGAATGTTGGTAACAATGTCGCCGGCATCTTGTGGGTTAACGCCGACGAGTGTTCGCAATAGTTGTGCGTTATTAATGGCTTGACTCGTCGCAAGTTCAGACCGTTGATCAAGTAGGTATGCCCTCGTTGATGCGTAAGTGACGATGCTCAAGGAGACGGCCGCTGCAAATGCGCTGAGACTGAAATAAAGCACCATGCGTCCGCGAAGACCACGAAGGTTGTGTCTGAACACGCCTAAACGTGAAAACACGTTTCTTCGGTCTGAGCTAGGTGTTTCAGATCGGCCTTGCACACCTCAAGCATTGCGGGAATTTCGTCAACCCCCACCGGCGGGAGTCAAGGGGGAGCAAGACTTCCCGCCGGTGTGACAACCCAATACTGCTTGGCCTGTTTGACGGAACCCCGATAAATCTGTGACTTTCTGGTAACAAAATTGAACTTCAGGGCAGAATAGAGCACCGTGCAGACTTTGCTTTTTATAGAAGATGACCGCGCCATTCGCGCAGCATTGCGGCTTGCACTCGAAGATGAGGGTTACAAGGTTCTCGAATCACCTGATGGGCAATCGGGCTTAAATACTTTTGCGTCTGAGACTGTTGACCTTGTGTTGCTTGATTTGAGATTGCCGGACATGTCGGGTTTCGATGTTTGCCGCGAACTGCGAAGCAAAAGTCTGGTACCGATAATTATGGTCACCGCACAAACTGACACTCACGATTTAGTCGCTGGTCTCGAGGCCGGCGCCGACGACTATGTGACAAAACCAGTCGTGGCAAAAGAACTCGCGGCACGAATTCGCGCAGCGCTGCGTCGAACAACTCTGTTGTCGACAAATTCGGCAACGATCGAACGCTTCACGGTGCGTGATGTTGAGATGCGCAGCGATCAAGGGATCGTTTTAAAGGCAGGAGTCGAGCTTCCGCTCACAAAAACCGAATATCGACTTTTGCATATATTCATGGAAAATGCGAACAAAGTTCTGTCGCGCGACCAGTTGCTTGAACTTGTGTGGGGTTACGAATATCTCGGGGACAGTCGGCTTGTGGATGCACATATCAGGCGCTTGCGATTGAAGATAGAAGATGTCCCCGATGAGCCAAAAATAATTGCGACAGTTCGAGGAATGGGTTATCGACTTTTAACTGCGTAACTTAAAAATTCTTTTGCACGCTCTGGTTTGTTAGTGAATTCCATTGGGGGCAACATTTCGATGATTGATTTGCCGTAACCCTTTGTGACGAGTCGAGGGTCAAGCACTGCGACGACACCGAGATCAGTTTGTGTTCGAATCAGTCGACCTGCAGCTTGTGCCAATTTGGTTGCGGCAATCGGTATGTCGATCGCTGTAAACGCCGACTTACCGTAGGCGTCACGTCGCGCACTCATCAACGGATCAGTCGGAACAGGAAACGGCAGACGATCAATAATTACGAGACTGAGAGTTTGCCCTGGCACGTCGACACCTTGAAAAAAACTCTGCGTTGCAAACAAACAAGTTGATTCATCTTCGGCGAATTTTCTCAGAAGTTCCATTTTTGGAAAATCATCTTGCTTCAAAACTTTAAAGTCAAGTTTGTTCTCGAGATCGCTGTATGCAGCATTGAGGCGTGCATAACTAGTGAACAAAGCCAGAGTTCTTCCGCCTGCAGCATTAATCAACTCTTCGATTTCGCGATGAACAGCTTTGTCACGCGGGCCTTGAGCAGGGTCAGGTAAATGCGAGGCGCAGTACAAAAGCGAGTTGTTTTCATAGTCAAACGGACTAGCAACGTGGCATGCGTCGAAACTCTCGGGTACAAGCCCAATTCGCTCGGGCAGATTCGTGGGTATTGTCGCACTGGTCAAAATGGCTGTGCGCTGTGACCACACGGCTTCATGCAGTGTTGCACCGATATTCAGTGGTCGCATCTCGAGCGAACAACGGTCGGGTGTGCCGGCAACATATGCGACATAACCACTGCGGTTAGTCAGAGCAAGATCGATTTCTTCGATGAAACGAGTGCATAGAGATTGTGCGCGTAGTTTGCGTTGCTTGGCAGATTCATCGTTGGTGGCGATAGTTCGTAATGAATCAAGTGCCTCATTCGCACGACCGCGTACCTCGACAAGAGTTTCACGAGATTCGTTATCTAAGGGCAAAACGACGCGCTTGTTGATGTGTGGCACGAGTGCATCTCGTAATCTGGCGGCGCTCTTTGCAAAGCCACCTGACATGGCGTCGTCGCGGATGATCGATCGCATCGCCGAACCAATCGATGTGATTCGGCTTGGCGAAAGTGCAAGACCTGCCGAATCAGTTACAACGTCTTCAAGTTCGTGAGCCTCATCAAAAATTACGACATCGTGTTCGCCGATGATCGTGCCTTCAGTGACAATATCCAGTGCATATAGCCAACCGTTAACGATGACGATGTCTGAGGATTGACTCTCTGTTCGCGCACGTTCAGAAAAACAACTTTCACCATGCGGACATCGAGATGCGCCAGGGCACTCTTCGCTTGTAACGCTGACCATTGACCAAGCATTGCGTTGAGGTTGCCAGTCAAGTTCGCCTTCGTCGCCAGTTTCTGTTGTGCCGGCCCATTCACAGAGTTTTTTAACATCTGATTTGGTTCGTGCAGAAACATCGTCAAGTTCGAGTCGAGATTGTGCACGGTCGGCGAGTTCGGCAATTCGTTGTCGGCAAAGGTAGTTGCTGCGACCCTTAAGAACTGTCCAGGTCAACTTGTGATCAAGAGTCGGGTTCAGCGCCTTTGCCAATAGTGGCAAATCATTTTGCGAGAGCTGATCCTGAAGCGCCTTTGTGACGGTCGATACGACGACACGTCGACCCGACATGATCGCCGGAACCAAATAACCCAGAGTTTTGCCGGTACCCGTGCCTGCTTGAACGATGAGATGTCGATTCTTGCGCAATGCACGGCCGACCAGAACTGCCATCTCATCTTGTCCTTGTCTTTCTTCGGCATTAGCGAGTTCTGTGGTTACCTGTCGTAAAGCGTCGAGAATCTCTTGATCAGCGTTGTTTAGTGGCACTTGAATCTCTCGTTTGTCGTTGTGATCTTGTCAACTAATTTTTGGCTAATGCAATTGCGGCATCAAGTTCGACGGAGTCAAAATCGGGCCAAGGTCGGTCTGTGAAGTAAATTTTCGCCACGTTTATCTGCCAAAGCAAAAAATTTGAGATTCGAGATTCTCCTGAGGTTCGAACAAGTACGTCAACTGGTGGCAAAGAAGCGTCGTAAAGATTGAGCTGTAGATTCGCGGGTGTAAGTTCGGTTTGGTTGGCCACGATTCGCTTGGCTGCTCTGGTTAGTTCGCTGCGCGAGCCGTAGTCAAATGCCACCGTCAACACCATGCCGGTATTCGTTTTGGTTTCGTCGATTGCTTTTCGAATTGCTCGTTGCACATATAGGGGCGTGCGCGAGCCTGGTTCATCGAATGGGCGACCTATCCAATTGACGCGAACATTATTTTCATTCAGTTCGGCGATGCGGCCGAAAAGTTTTTTATGCAGGCCAAGAATATGACGCACCTCTGCCCGCGGGCGCACCCAGTTCTCGGTAGAGAAACCAAAAACTGTCAGATACGCGACATCGCGCTTAGACGCCGCACGCACAACATCGGCGAGTGACTCTTCGCCTGCGGTGTGGCCAGCTGTTCGTGGCAGGCCCCGTTTTCGAGCCCATCTGCCGTTGCCGTCCATAATGCAGGCGACATGTAGAGGTTTCGAACTCATTAATTGAACGCTAACAACTCTGGTTATCGAGTCGGGTCGTTTGAAAGTGAGAGAATGTCACAGTGGTTAAGACCTCTCGCGACACAACTGGTGATTTGGCTCATGTCTTAGTGTGTGCGGGCACCATCGCTGAATGGCTCGAAACAACCCCAAATGAGTGGAAGCTTCAAATTGATGCACTCGTTAAGTCGGTCGGTGGCGTCGGTGTTCGATGGCTATCGATTTATCCATACTCGGGGCACGCAAACGCGACCGAGCGTTCGGTGATTTGTAATTCGATTATCTCTGTTTTTGGAGGTCAGCGCTCGGGAGATCGTGTTTCGGTGATCGGCGAACAAGGTTTGATGGTCGTGGTTGATACTTGTGCTGACGGACAAGAACGATTTGTCAACGCGGTGGCTCAATTGGGTAGTCAAGAAATAGATGAAGACAAACTTGCCGCAACCTTGCTTGCGCCTGCCTCGGGCGAACCTGATTTAGTTTTAATTTTGGGTTCACCAACACAGGTTCCCGAATCGCTGATGTGGGAACTTGCATATAGCGAACTTGTTTTTTTGAATGTTCCATGGCTTAGGTGTGATGTTGAACATATTCAAATGGCAATTGATGACTTTCAACGTCGCGATCGTCGCTTCGGAGGAGTTGATTCATGAGTTTGTATCGCGACAAGGCGATTGTCTTGCGCACTTACGACTTACGAGAGGCTGATCGCATCATCGTGATGATGACTGAAGAGCACGGCAAGGTTCGTGCTGTCGCAAACGGTGTGCGCAAAATGTCGTCACGTTTTGGCGCGCGCCTAGAGCCGCTCAGTCACATCGATGTTTTATTGAGCAAAGGCAAAGATCTCGACACAGTTAGCCAAGTCGAACTTGTTACGAGCGCGCGTGGTCTGTATACCGATTTAGACAGGCTCACACGGGGGCTGGCAATGCTTGAAGCAGTTGACCAACTCGGTATGGAGGCCGAGCCGACACAGCATCTTTACAAAATGCTGGTGGGTGCATTGCAGTGGCTCTCAGAAAATGATTCGACTCTGGTGCTCGCAGCATTTTATTTTAAGTTGCTAGTTGTTGAAGGTGTAGGTGCCCATGTCGAGAAGTGTGTGGGCTGCGGGGCGCCTGGCGATCAAATTGTTGCCTTCGACATCTTTCGCGGTGGTGGCCAATGCCAAAATTGTCGTAGTGGCGCGTCTATTTCGAGTGCTGCGATCAAGATCATTCAGAACATCGTTGGCGGGCAACTGAACTTGGCTCTTTCTTTGCCAGAAAGTGCGGCAACCAGAGAGGTCTCAGATCTTGCAACAAAATGCATGGAGCATCACCTTGAGCGTCGTCTCAAGTCGGTCGCAGTTTTTGAGCGCCCTGAGCGCTGAACGAAAAACCTGAACAGAAATCAGCACAGATCTGTAATAGTCTGAAGAAGTGCCAGCGAAAGATTTAGACCAAGTCGTCAACCTTTGCAAGCGGCGGGGTTTCGTTTATCCGAGTGGTGAGATTTATGGCGGTTTTAGATCGTCCTATGACTACGGCCCATTGGGCTCGCTGATGTTGCGCAATGTCAAAGAGGCATGGGTGCGAACGATGGTGCAACAACGCGACGATGTTGTGCTGATTGATGCGGCAATTTTGGGTGCGCCACAGGTGTTTGAAGCCAGTGGACATCTCAGTAACTTCAGCGACCCACTCGTGGACTGCACCGTTTGCAAGCGGCGCTTTCGTCAAGACCAGATTGAAGACCGAGATTGCCCGCAGTCGAAAAAGGGATGCGAGTTCACCGACGCGCGCGCCTTTAACTTGATGTTCAAGACTCACGCGGGTCCTGTTGAAGGCGAAGGTGCGACTGTTTACCTTCGCCCAGAGACCGCCCAAGGAATGTTCGTAAATTTTGCAAATGTATTGCAAACCAGCCGCAAAAAACCACCTTTTGGTATCGCACAGGTGGGCAAGAGTTTTAGAAACGAAATTACACCTGGCAATTTTATTTTTCGAACCAGAGAGTTCGAGCAAATGGAACTCGAGTTTTTTGTGCCGCCAAGTGAGAGTGCTGAGTGGTACGACTACTGGTGCAAGTCTCGGTTGCAGTGGTACATCGACTACGGCATACCGGCTGAAATGTTGCGAATTCGTGAGCATGCTAAAGACGAACTCTCGCACTATTCAGCAGGTACAAGTGATATTGAGTTTTTGTTTCCGTGGGGCTGGGGCGAACTCGAGGGCATTGCACAACGAACTGACTACGACTTGAAGCAGCACGCAGAGCACTCAAGGCAGAAGCTCGAATATTTCGATCAGGCGACAAACGAGAGATACGTGCCTTACGTCGTTGAGCCAGCAGCAGGTGCTAATCGCACCATGGCAGCTTTTTTGCTTGCCGCATATGACGAAGACATTGTCAATGATGAGCCGCGCACGGTGTTGCGCTTGCATCCACGTTTGGCACCATTTCAGATTGCAGTGTTGCCTCTTTCTAAAAAAGAGACTCTGATGCCACTAGCCAAGCAAATTCACTCGATGCTTGGTGCGCGTTATATGTGTGACTTTGACGAGACTCAAGCGATAGGTCGTCGCTATCGTCGTCAAGACGAAATCGGCACCCCCTTCTGCGTGACAGTCGACTTTGATTCGCTAGAAGATAACTCGGTGACTATTCGCGAACGTGATTCGACCGCTCAAAATCGTGTGAAGATCGACTCGTTGTTGCCTGAGCTTTCGCATAGGCTCGGCTACTAAGAAAATATAAATCTGGCTTGTAAAAGCAGGCCCATAACTGAGGAGTTCAAATGTCGCAAGTCGCAGTAGTAGTGAAATTGAAAGTATTAGACGGCCAACGCGACGCGATGACCGAGGCTGTCAAGCCGGGCATAGAAACTGCAAAAAGCGAGGAAGGTACGCGCTTCTACGTTTTTCATCACGATGCTGTCGAGCCAAACACGGTTTGGTTCTATGAGCTTTATGCCGATCAAGATGCAGCCAATGCGCACATGGGCTCAGAACCCTTTAAGTCTTGGTCCAAAACCCTTGCGCCGTTCGCCGCAAGTGCTCCCGAGTTTTCATTCTTGACGCCGATGGGTGGCAAGGGACTTTAATTTTTGTATCTCGACGAGATTCTTGCTCAGCATCGCGAAGTCGCATCGCGTGATACGCGGTCGTTGTCAGAATTAGCAAATGCGGCTGGGAAAATTTCTCAAGGTCGGGGTTTCGCAAACCGCTTAGTTGAAGATTCAAAAAAATCGTTGGCGGTGATTGCCGAAATCAAACGGCGTTCACCCTCGCGAGGATTGCTGAGTCACGACCTAGAACCAAAAGTCATTGCTCAGCAGTACAAAGAGGCTGGTGCAAGTTGCATCTCGGTATTGACTGATTCAGAATTTTTTGGCGGCTCTATTGAAGACTTACGAATCGCCCGTGAGGCGGTTGAACTGCCGGTGTTGCGCAAAGACTTCACCGTTTCACTTAACGATATTTGCGATGCAAAATTGATGAATGCCGACTGTATTTTGTTGATCGTTGCAGCCCTGAAAAAAGCCGAACTCGTCAAGTTTCACAATTTTGCATCAGAACTTGGTCTAGATGTATTAGTAGAGATTCACGATGAGCCTGAGCTTGATCTAGCGCTTGAAGTTGGCGCAAAGATGATTGGCGTGAATCAGCGAAATCTTAAAACCTTCGAAGTAGATCAGCAACGTGCAGTTGGTCTTGCTAAAAAAATTCCGAGCAGTGTTGTGCGTGTTGCCGAATCTGGCGTAAGAACACGAACAGATGCACAACAACTTCGGGATGCTGGTTACCACGCAGTATTGGTGGGTGAGTCACTTGTGACTTCGAGCAATATTGCAAAGACACTCAACGAATTGAGAGTCTGATGTTTATAAAAATTTGCGGCATCACTAACGAACAAGATGCATTATTGGCGGTCGCATTAGGTGCAGATGCGCTTGGCTTTGTTTTTGCTCCCTCGCCTCGACAAGTCGCACCGCAACGCGTTAAAGAAATAGTCCGGCGATTGCCGCAAAGCGTTTTGACGGTTGGCGTGTTTCGTGACGAGCATCCGCAAAGAGTTATCGACACGGTACGAGAGTCTGGGGTGTTCGGTGCGCAACTTCACGGACATGAGTCGCCAGCGAATGTTGCCGAAGTAATGGTCGAAATAAATTGGGTAATCAAAGCAGTAGTGGCGGGCTCAATTGAGGCACAAAAAGCCGATGACTACCTAACTAATCTGATTTTGGTTGACTCGCCTGCACCTGGATCTGGCATAACTTACGATCTTGAGCTGATCGATCAGATGCCGAGCACCGTAAGAGTTTTACTTGCTGGTGGGTTAACCGACGAAAATGTAGGCACGGCAATCGCTCAAGTTGCACCTTGGGGAGTTGATGTTTCTTCGGGTGTCGAGAAAAGTCACGGTTACAAAGATCCGATCAAATTGAAGAAATTTATCGAAAACGCACGGGCTGCATTCGAAGATCTAGATCAGATCGCTGAGAGCGAACCCAGACACGGCGATAATCGCCCTTTTAATTGGGATAACCAATAGATGTAGTTCGGAGTACATTTAGTCTGCATGAACGCTAAACCCGTGCCGACTGAATTGTTGACACCTGGTGCTGACGGTCGTTTCGGTGACTTCGGTGGTCGGTATGTGCCCGAGACTCTCGTGCCGGCGTGTGAAGAGTTAGAGCGCGCATTCGATGATGCATGGAACGACTCACTATTTAGAACTGAGCTTGATGATTTACTTCGCGAATACGCGGGTCGACCATCGATTCTTACCGAGTGCCATAATCTCGGTGCGCAACTTGGCATTCGACTAATTCTTAAGCGCGAAGATTTAAATCACACGGGCTCGCACAAAATTAACAGTGTGCTCGGTCAAGCGCTTCTTGCAAAGCGAATGGGAAAGAAACGAATAATCGCCGAGACTGGCGCTGGTCAACATGGTGTTGCGTCAGCGACAGCAGCCGCGCTGCTTGGTCTTGAGTGCAAGGTTTATATGGGAGCGGTTGATGTCGAGCGTCAATCACTGAATGTGTTTCGTATGAAACTTCTGGGTGCAACCGTTGAAGCCGCAAACTCGGGAAGCCGCACTCTCAAAGATGCGGTCAATGAGGCGATGCGCGATTGGGTCGCGAGTGTCGAGACAAGTTACTACTGCATCGGATCGGTGATGGGGCCACATCCGTATCCATTCATGGTTCGCCAGTTTCAAAGCGTGATCGGCAAAGAGGCTCGTAAGCAGTTTCGAACAATGTGTGATGGTGCCGACCCGAATGTTGTTGTCGCCTGCGTTGGTGGGGGTTCAAATGCGATGGGCATCTTTTCAGGTTTCATCGACGCCAAAACTCGATTAGTTGGTGTCGAACCAGCAGGAGGAGCAGCAGTTGGTAGAGGCACACCCGGTGTAGTGCATGGAATGAAGAGCTATTTGATGCAAGACGAATATGGTCAAGTGCAAGAAGCCCATTCAATTAGTGCCGGACTTGATTATCCCGGTGTTGGGCCCGAACATTCTTATCTTGCTTCGGTCGGTCGCGCCGAATATCCGAGCGTCAACGACCAAGAAGTTATTGAGGGTTTTAAATTGCTCGCTCGTACCGAGGGCATCATTCCTGCTCTTGAATGTGCGCACGCTGTTGCATGGATTGCTAAAGAGGCGCCCAAAATTCAGGGACAAACAGTGCTCATGAATCTGTCGGGTCGTGGTGACAAAGACGTTGCACAGATGATGACTATTCTCGGTGACAAGTTGGATTGACGCGAAATCACTGATGAAACTTGCGACACATACTCCCGGTGCGCTCGAAACACGATTGCGAAAAATACGCGACGAGGGTCGAAAGATTCTTGTGCCCTACATTACGGGCGGTCTAACGGGTTGGGTTGAAGCCGTTCGCGGTGCAGCGGCCAATGGTGCCGACGCAATTGAAATCGGAATTCCATTTTCTGATCCGGTGATGGATGGACCGATCATTCAGATGGCATCCGAGAAAGCGCTTCGCGATGGCGCAACTCCTAATTCGATTTTGCATGAGCTACGAACGATTGATGTCGCAGTGCCGCTGATTGTTATGTGTTATTACAACACCGTGTTTAGAGCAGGTCATGATCGATTTGCGAGCACGCTGCGTGACTCTGGTGTTGTTGGTGCCATTGTTCCTGATCTTCCTTTAGAAGAGTCGGTGCAGTGGGCGAGTGCCGCCGACAAGTCGCAAATTGAAACTGTTATGTTGGCGGCCCCAACTGCGCCCGACGAAAGACTGCCACGAGTCATCGATCGAGCACGTGGTTTTGTATACGCGGTTGGCTTGCTCGGTGTGACTGGCGAACGTGCTGAACTGGCGACCACTGCTGTGGCGATGGCAACCCGACTAAAAAAAATTACCGACATACCAGTATTGGTGGGTGTTGGTATTTCAAATGCTGAGCAAGCCATGCAAGCATGCGCCGTTGCTGATGGCGTTATTCAAGGTGCTTCGGTTGTGCGTCGATTGCTTGAAGATGGCCCTGATTCGGTCGCAACGTATGTAGCGCAAGTTCGTGCAGCTATTGACAGTCCGATTGTGTCTAACCGCTAAATTATTGCCATGTTGAAAGTCGGAGATAAAGCGCCAGCGATTGCGCTGCTCGATCAGAACAGCGAGATTATGCACGGCTGGTACAAAATCTCACTGAAAGACACTCCTGCATTTTTGCTTGAGGCACTCGAGAAGTGAGTTCATTGCCAACACCCAGCGAGTTGATACCTCACCGCGCACCGTTTTTGTTTGTTGACGAATTGATTGAGCTGATACCCGGGCAAAGCGCAATTGGTTTATGGCGTTTGACCGGCGATGAAAATTTTTTTGCTGGGCACTTTCCGGGTCGACCGACTCTGCCTGGTGTGTTGATGTGCGAGGCGATCGCACAAGTTGGTGCGTGCGCGATTTTAAGCGAAGAGAAATTCAAAGGTAAGTTGCCGTTGTTTGGCGGTCTTGACGCAGCACGTTTTCGTCGTCAAGTTGTGCCTGGTGACGAGCTCGAAATGTCAGTAAGTCTCGGTCGGATGTCGGCACGTGCAGGCAAAGGTACCGGTGTTGCAAAAGTTAACGGCGAAATCGCCTGCGAATGCGAATTGCTGTTTGTCATCGTCGATGCGTGAGCATCGACGCATGTAAAAACTCTTGCTTAGGCGTAAGGCGCGAGAATAATCGAGCCGTTGTGGCCGCCGAAACCAAAATTATTTGAAATAGTCGGACCAGGTTGCCATGGGCGAGCAGCGCCGGTGACGATATCGACGTTCAACATCTGTGGGTCAACAACTGAAGTATTTGCCGTAGGCGGAATCAGTTTGTGCTCGAATGAAAGCAGAACGGCAGCTGCTTCAAGGGCGCCTGCAGCACCGAGTGGGTGACCGGTCACACCCTTAATCGAAGTCATCGGAGGTTTGCTTGCCCCAAAAACTTCAGCGACTGCGCTTGCTTCGGCGGCATCGTTTAAAGGTGTTGATGTGCCGTGTGCATTCACCTGTTTGATGTCGCTCGGCGAGAGCCCCGCGTCGTCAAGTGCGAGCCTCATGCAGGCGATCGCACCAACTCCGCCAGGCGACGGAGCGGTGATGTGGTGTGCGTCGGCATTGCTACCAGCGCCCAAGATTTCTCCGTAAATCTTTGCATTTCGAGCGAGGGCAAGATCAAGACGTTCAAGAACAAACACTGCAGCGCCTTCACCGAAGATGAAACCATCTCGAGTTGCATCAAACGGCTTACTAACTTTCGTTGTTGAAAGAGCAGTCATGTTTGCAAAGCCAGCAACAGCAGTGATCGTGGCAGCAGATTCGGCACCACCAGAAATCACTGCGTCACAACGACCCCAAGCAACAAGTCGAGCGGCGTAGCCCAGAGCATGAGTCGCCGCTGCACACGCCGTGCAGATTGTTTCAGCTGGTCCTTGATATCCGTATCTCATTGAAATGGCTGCACCCGAAGCATTTGACATCATCATCGGGACCAAAAACGGCGAGACTCGGCGTTCTCCTTTTTCGGTGCGAACAATGACTTGTTCTTCTAGGGTTCGAAGACCACCAATACCCGTGCCAAAAATCGTGCCGATACGAGGTGCGTCATAGGGCAGTGGTCCAGATTGTGTAATCGCTTCTGAGGCGGCAGCCAACGCATATTGTTCGCAACGATCGGCGCGACGAGCCTCTTTGGGGCCAGCGAAATATGGCGACGGATCCCAATTTTCTATTTCAACTGAATGGCTACCAGAAACACCTGGTCCTAAAAGACCTTGCCAAAAGTTTTGCTTGCCTACACCGCAGGGGGCAACGACCCCGTATCCGGTGATTGCAACTCGATGACCTGCACCCTGCATGTAAGTAAGCGCAGGTTAAAACTTAAGAAACTTTTGCAGAAACGAGGTTGAAGGCCTTGCCGACAGTGTCGACACCTTCGAGGTCGCTCTCGGGCACGGTAATGCCGAACTCTTCTTCAAGTGCCATGACGAATTCGACCAAGTCAAGGCTGTCTGAGCCGAGGTCATCTTTGAAACTGGCCTCCATGGTGATCTTGGCGGCGTCTACAGCCAAAACATCTACTGCGCATTTTTTAAAACGATCAAAAA
>JANRBC010000028.1:6700-8237 GCA_030727685.1 Ilumatobacteraceae bacterium | reverse complement strand
GCACCGGTTGCCGAAAAAGCAGTAATCGTGACAGACCACGTACCGGCGATAAGTCTCTTGTAATTTGCGCGAAGCACACTTGGTGTAGCGCCCATCGCCAACGGTCGCACAATCGAACCACCGTTGAGACGCTTAAGTACGACCGAATAACTTGCAACAGTTTTATTCACCGTCGTGCCCTGATGAGCGACTGCAACAACAACGGCTTTCGTTGGCCGAATTGCGATACGCATCGAACACGCAAACTGGGTTGACGGCAATGCCGAGTTGGCGACGTCAACCGTGCTTGAAATACGACCCGCAACCGTCGATGCGAGACAACCTTGTGTCGACGTCGGCACAGTTGTAGTCGTCGGCACAGTTGTCGTTGTCGTTGTCGTAGCCGCAGCAGGTGCAGCGACAACAACAGTCAGCGTCGAAGTTGCAAAATTGGTGCCGTCTGTGGCCGTGACTATATAAGTAGTCTGCGTCGACACGGCAGTAGGTGTTCCTGAAACTGTGCCCGTGGCTGCATTTAGAGTCAAGCCAGCTGGCAACGCCGGTGACACTGTGAAAGTTTTTGTGCCCGATGTATCTGTCAGGGTTGGCGCCACAAAAACACTTGTTGTCGCAATTGCTGTGCCGACAACACCAGAAACAGCCTGACTCGCCGGCGTCATTACAGGCACAGCCGAGATCGTCAATCGCATTGTTGCAACCGCATAGTTGGTGCCATCTGCGGCCGTCACAACATATGTCGTTGCTTCTTTTGCCGCAGTTGCACTGCCCGAAAGTACGCCTGTTGACGAACTAAAAACCAGACCTGCAGGCAGAGCCGGAGCAATCGAAAAATAACGCGTGCCAAGACCAGTCGAGGTGAACGCTGTCGTCGCGGTGATCGCGGCGCCAACTCGGCCCGTCACGGTCTGAGTGCCAGGCGAAAGCGTCGCAGTGCCAGAAACTGCGATTGTTATTGTCGCTGTCGCCGATGTCGCACCGTCTGAAACTGTCACGGTGTAGTTAGCGGCCACACTCGCAGCAGATGGTGTACCAGAAACGACACCAGTTGAAGTATTGATGGATAAACCTGCCGGCAGAGTCGGACTGATAACGAAAACTTTGGTACCGCTTATGCCCGTAACTGTGTATGCGGTAGTGGCCGAGATTGGGGTGCCAACTACCCCGCTCACAGATTGAGCCGCTGGCGTAACTTGAGTATTTGCCGACGCAATGCCACCACCAAGTTGCAGTGCAAAAGTTGATGCAATAAGTGCACACACTAAAAGAATCCGTTTCATGACAACCCCTTATATCAATCGATAAATTGCTTGGTGATTATCAAAAACCTTAGTTTGTATCTTGAGCCCGCTCCGGCATTTCGAACTATGAGTTGCGACCGTTACTCAATTGTTACAAACTCATCTAATAGAACCGCGCATTCGGCGTCGAATAAAATTCATTCGCTCTGAGTTCGGTGCAATATTTCGTGATGTTTGCAGTGCGTGACGTCGATAAATCAAATTTGCTTCATCTGAAACAACACCGTGATGACGATCAG
>JANRBC010000028.1:0-6600 GCA_030727685.1 Ilumatobacteraceae bacterium | reverse complement strand
GCCTCAGTTGGCATCGAACCGTCATCGTTCAAACGCGCCGAGTATCCGCCGTCGCGCATTGAAATTTGGCCGTCAATTTCATCTACCGCAGCAAAGCCACACCATTCATAGCCACTCGCTAAAACTTGCAACGATCTCGTGATCGCGCCCGCGGTCATTCGGTCATCAGCATCCAAAAGCATCACTACTTCACCACTCGTGCGTGACAGTGCAAGATTTCTCGCTTCGGCAACACCACCGTGACTGCCTGATGACGCGTAATCTGCCGCTTCGGGTGCGAGCGACTGAATAAATGAACGTATCTCCGACGGCTCACCGTCTTCTTGCACATACCATCTGAGCCGCCAGTTTGCCGGTAGCTCTTGGCTCGAAAGAGACCGCCAAGTCTCGGGCAAAAATTGACCATAGTCAGATCGCACTGCCGTGATCACCGAAACTTCGCGAATCACGACTTCAACAACAATTCGACGTAGTCGCTCCTGGTTGTTGGTCTTGAGATTGGCTGGCCTTTGGCATCGGGCACAACAAGAACGCTTTCATTTTGAAAAAATTCGACCCCAAGAATTTCAAGATTTGCAATCAAAGTCAAAGTGATTTGCCCGAGAACCAAGATCTGCTCGATGCCTGGCAGGTCGTTGAACTGCGAACTTAGTTTCACGCGCGCAAGGTCGCCCTCAACCAAAATCTCGTCAATCAGGTCTCCGCGTTGAGTCAGACCAGAGCGCAAGCCAGTAGCGGCGTCGGCAAAAGTTGAACCTTCAATCAGCAAATTGATTAAATCTGTCGCCGAAAATTGTGAGTCGACAACAACTGCTTGACCCACCAAACCTTCACCACGAATAAAGTATGCGATAACGGCACTATTTCTCTTTTCTGCAATCGACTCTGGTGGCGTTATTGCAATTGTTGTTGTCGGCGCAGAAACTGCAATTACTTCGACGCCCATTATTCGGCGCGAACTTGATTCGACCGAAATTCCACAACCACTAATCGACACAAAAAATGTCGCAAATAAAAGCAAAGTACGTGATCTCATAACTGAGTCTCCGCCACGCCCAAACTCAGCGTAAATCGCGCCCCACCAGTCGGGCTCGCACTTGCAACCAACTCGCCGCCCATCGAGTGTGCATGTTCTAACGTAATCGTGAGACCCAGACCCGACCCAGGCACCGCGGCATGATGTTCACCGCGCAAGAACGGCTCGAATATTTTGTCGCGCTCGTCGATTGTTACGCCAATTCCCGAGTCGTCAAAGTGCAACTCATACTCAGACTCGTTTCGAACGCCACGTATTGCGTCGAGCCCACCGGCATACAACTCGGCATTCTTGTGAATATTCTCAAAAATCTGCTGAAATCGACGCACATCAACAACCACGGTGGCATCTTCTACTTCTACGAGACGCAAATCAATGCCCTTGCGACTTGCCATTGTCTCAACCAGTTGTCGCACCGACAGTTCTTCAAGATTCACCTCGACCGAACCTGATTGATAGCGACTGATTTCAATCAAGTCATTGAGAATCTTTTCGAATGCTTCCACTCGCTGCGTCAATAGATCGCTACTCATCTGTGCACGTGGCGGCAGTTCGCTGCGCATCGACGCAATTATGTCGGCGGCGGTTCTGATCACGGTCAACGGTGACCGCAGTTCATGGCTTACTGTCGCACCAAATCGTGCCTCTCGATCTATTCGCCTTTGAAGAGAAAATGTCATCTCATTAAATATCTGAGCGATTCGTGCGAGGTCTGGTTCGCGAGGTTCGTTTACGCGTTTGGTTAGATCACCAAGCGAAACCTCTCTTGCTGTCGAACTGAACTCACGAAGTGGCTCCATCATGCGACGCGATACCCAGTTGCCGATCACGCCTCCACCTAGCGCAGCAAGAATTGAGCCGACCAAAAGCGTGGTCCGCAAAACTTCTAGCGATCTTTCTAATTCGTTGAGTGGCACTACTCCGACAAACCAAGTGTTTGGATAATTCAGAAGCGGAAACCCAACCAAAATTGAAACGTTAGATCCAACCTTCGCACGCTGGCGAGCCGGCAAACCATTTTCTAATTGCAACAACAAACTTTCGGGTATGTCTAAATTTGTAAATCCGATGCCTGAGATTTGCCACGAACCCGACTGATACAAAGCAGCACGCGAGCCCGGCAAAAGTTGAGCGCTTGCCGAAAGAATGCCCAAAGATTCGTCGCTTTGCGCGAGCGCAGATGAGGCCAGTCGGGCCGCGGCAAGCACCTGCGTAACAGCACCATTTTCTCGCTGGCGAAGCAAAAACTCTCGGGTCAAAAAAAATGTCGCTGCCGACGCCACGAACGAGAGCACCCCGGCTACAACAATGCCAATCAAAATAGTTTTCGCGCGAAGCGTAAGTGGATACATCTATTGCACGATCTTGAAGCCCACGCCACGAACAGTTAACAGTTTTTCTTTCAACCCATGCTCTTCAAGTTTTTGTCGCAATCGATAAATCTGCATGTCGACGAGACGCGAATCGCCCAAATAGTCGTAACCCCACACTCGATCGAGCAGACCATGCCGTGTGACAACGTTCGGAGAATCGCGAATCAATTCAGCAAGTATCAAAAACTCAGTGTTCGTCAACCTGACCAAATTTTCATTGATGAACACCTCGCGACGGTTCAAGTGAACTGAAATTTGCCCAAAGTTGAGATCTTCAACTTCGACTGGCTCGCTCGAAGTACTCATCGCTCGACGCAAAATCGCCCTAAGTCGTGCATAAAGTTCTTTTGTTGCAATCGGTTTGTTGAGAAAGTCGTCGGCGCCTGCCTCAAGACCCGCGACAACATCATGCGAGTCGCCAAATGCCGTAAGTATCACCAACGGAATCGTGGTCATTGGTCGCAGCCGCCTGACCACCTCGAGACCGCTCATGCCCGGCAGCCGCAAGTCAATCAGCGCAATATCAACTTTCACGTCTGCAAAGCCTTTCAACGCAGCCTCGCCATTAGAAAACTGCTCGACGACGAAACCTTCGGCTTCAAGGGCTGTCGAAATTACTCGCCTGATGTCGCTGTCGTCTTCGATGAAGAGCACACGAGGTTCCACCGCGACATTCTCTCACACACAAAAATTTGATGCAGAGAAATTTTCACGACCAATACAGACATTTCGTTACAAAATCGTGACAAAGCGTTACGAAGTGTGACAAATCGTGACGAGTTAGTTGCGCAATAGAGAGTGACCACGCGACATACTTCAGCCATGGCAATGACTCGAACACCCTCAAAGACGATTTGCGTCCCGGCGCGCAACGAAGCAGCGACAATCGGCGAGGTTGTTCGTTCTTTACGATGGGCAGCAAAAAGATCAGAAATCGGCCTTGAGTCAATCTTGGTGGTCGACGATCGATCGACCGACAACACAGCAGCCATTGCCGCAAAGGCAGGCGCACGAGTCGTTTCGACCAGCGATCTTTGTGCTCAGTTCGGCGGCAGTCGAGGCAAGGGCGACGCGATCTGGGCGTCATTGCGAGCATGCGAAACCGAACTAATCGGTTGGGCCGACGGTGACCTCGGCCAAATGAACCCGCTGGCAATTCTTGAAATGTTCCAACCGCTGATATCTGACAACACAGCACAACTCGTTAAAGGCAGTTTCGATCGCTTAGTCAATGGCAAAGTCAGCGCCGAAGGCCGAGTTACTGCGCTCACCGCACGCCCACTGTTGGGGTTGCTGCACCCCGAGTTTCCTGAACTCAATCAACCACTCTCTGGCATTTTCGCGGGTCGCACCGCGGTAATCGGCGGTCTTTGGCTCGACTGCGACTATGGCGTCGACATCGGCATCACACTCGACATCTGCGAATTATTCGGCAACCAATCTGTTCGCGAAGTTAACGTCGGCCAAATCAGCCACCGTCGGCGACCACTTTCAGAGTTGGCAACCACGGCATCGCAAGTTTCACGAGCAATCATTGCCCGCGCCGGCATTTCAGCATCGATTGTCAGCGACCTACAAAATCGACGCGTCCCCGCATTGAAGTTTCAACCAGCAGGCATTGTTTCGCCAACCTAACGAGATCACGGCCGAGACGCAGAGGTACCACTTCCAATGGAAATCCTGATTATTGCAGTTGCCGTCTTCGCGATTCTCAAGTTGACGCAATGGGCCAAAAACTCAAAAGACGAAATCACCTGCCCCGTTTGCGGCGGTGGTGAATGCAAATCAGTGCCTCGCGGCGGTGGCCTAACTTATTTTTGGATTGAGCACTTTTGTTATCGATGCCAAAAATACTTCTTTTAGTTTTTGTCTAAAACGGGTTGATTAACCTTTGCTCTTAAACGCTTCGGCAATTTTTGCAGCCGCACCTGAAAGTTCAGCCGGAATCATCCAGATCTTGGTCGCTTGACCGTTGGCAATCTCTTTTAATTGCTGAATATATTGATAAGCCAACACCTGATCGTCGGCATCAGCATCGTGAATGGCCTTGAAAACTTTTTCGATCGCTTCTGACTGTCCTTGGGCACGCAACACCGCGGCTTGCGCATCACCTTCGGCTCGCAAAATCTCTGCTTGTCGCGCACCTTCGGCCGTCAGAATCTGGCTCTGCTTTTCTCCTTCGGCGGTCAAAATTGCAGCTCGCTTGTCTCGCTCGGCTCGCATTTGCTTTTCCATTGACTCTTGCACACTTGGCGGTGGATCAATCGCCTTGAGTTCGACACGGTTGACGCGCACGCCCCACTTTCCGGTCGCTTCGTCGAGAACACCGCGCAAAACCGAATTGATCGAATCGCGCGAAGTCAAAACAGCCTCGAGGTCAAGACCACCAACGACGTTTCGCAGAGTTGTGACAGTCAATTGCTCGATGCCTTGAATGAAGTCGACAATTTCGTAAGACGCCGACTTCGGGTCGGTCACTTGAAAATAAATAACCGTGTCGATCGAAACCACCAAGTTGTCTTCGGTGATCACCGGCTGCGGCGGAAACGAAACCACTCGCTCACGCATATCGACGAGCGGCTTCAACCGATCAACAAATGGCACGATGATTGCAAGACCCGGGCCGAGCACCCGATTAAATCGCCCAAGTCGCTCGACAATGCCGGCGCGCGCTTGCGGCACGATGCGAATTGATCGCACCAACACGACGCCAAAAATCAGAACCAGCAAACCCACAACAAGATACGAGTACCACATAATTTATTTCTCCTCTAGTTTTGCCACAAGTGCTGTGGCGCCTTCAATTGCTAAAACAACAACGCTCTCGCCGTTTTCAATTAAGCCAGAGTCTGTACGTGCACTCCAGATTTCGCCGCTCAAACTAACTTGGCCACCGTTGCGATCAACAGTAGTTGTGACCACCGCACGAGCACCAATCAACGCATCAACATTTGTCGAGCCATCCTTAGGCTGCTTTTTCAAATGTCGCAACGCAATTGGTCGCAACGCGATCAACGAAAGAATCGCAAACACGCCGAATGTCACACCTTGCAAAGCTTCAGAGCCGCCAGCCGCATTCGTCACGCCAGCGGCAAGTGCAGCCAGAGCCAACGAAGCAAATAGCAAGTCGGCGGTCAACATTTCGGCAATCAACAAAAGCCCTGCCACCGCGAACCAAATCCAAGGTGCCATCGCTATTTCACCACCAGCCACTTAGCAATTTTCATCACGCCTCCTCAGGTATTTATCAACCTAGTCGCCCCAAGTTCGCTTCATTGCTAGTCGGGTGCGGTGGTTTTTTCGACTTCAAGCGCAGCGATCTGAGTTTTTAGTTTGTCAAGAAACTGGGCTTCGCGCTCAAGACCAACGGCAACTGCGAACTCGATTCGCTGTTGCACGTCTAGAACACTTTTTTGATCCATGCCGATGCCTGAAACTTTTTGACGATTCGAAAACGACAAATACAACACCATCGCAGTGGCCAGCGGCTCGACCCGATGTGAAACCAACTTTGCCCACACGAACTCTCTGGTTTCATTTGTGCCGACAAAAATGCCGCGCTTGTCGGTGACCACAAACTTGCCGTCGTCGACCAAAACCGGTTCGGTTATGCCATCAGAACTTCGGCCTTCAATCAACCCCACCTCAGATGCAATCGCAATCGCATGTTCGTCGGCCTGCAACACCACACCGTCATCTGATGAAGCATCGACACTTTGCTGTTTATATGTCGAATAAAAAGTGATTCGCTCTTTCAAATCGGCTATCTCGGCTTCGATGCTCGTCTTGGTTCGTTTTGCCACCCGCGATGACTTGGCTTTCTTAAATTTTTGTACCGGCTTAATTTTCTGAGCGCGTATGACGATGAATAAACCCACCGCAAGACCAAACAGAAACCCAAGACCCGGCGAAATTCGGTCGCCGAAATAAATCGCGGTCATTACAAGTACGACCCGCACCCACCACTTATCTATAAATAATTTTTGCATTCGGTTTTGTTACTTCATGCCCAGCCACTTGCCGATTTTCATTCGCCGCCCGCCTCGCGACAACGGTATGCCCGTCTTTCGCGTCACCCGACGCTTTGCTTTTGTTACACCTATCGCACGCTTCCAAGAAAACGAAATACCAGGACCTAGTTTCATCGCACCTCCTCAGGTACTAATTAACCTAGTCGTCCCCTGTTCGCGC
>JANRBC010000027.1:37365-38880 GCA_030727685.1 Ilumatobacteraceae bacterium | reverse complement strand
GTTTGCCGACGACGCAGCGCCAAATTCACTTCGCTCTGCCCCGCCACGAAACCCGGCCCGCCGACCATTGCCCGAACAGCGCCAGTTTTTACATCAAGCGAGACCATCGCTGCAGTAATGCCTGCTTTGTTGGTCGGCAGCTGATCACGCACTGCTTGCTCGGCGGCAAGTTGTGCCGACGAATCTAATGTCGTAAATATTTTTACTCCGCCCCTAAATAGGGCGTTATAGCGCTGCTGATAATTCGTGCCCAAAATGTCAGAGTCATTCAACAAAAAATCTTTAACCTCTTCTGTGAAGTATGACCGCGAAACATCGCGCTGTGCTGTTTTATTGATTACCTCCGGAATCGCCGGCTTATCACCGATCTCATCACGCTGTTGTTGAGTCAGCAAATCAGTATCAACAAGTCGATCAAGCACCTGCGCATATCTTCGTCGCGAACTGTCTGGGTATTGAATCGGGTCATAGTTTGACGGTGCTTGAATCAACCCCGCCAAAAAAGCACCATTGAGCATCGTCAATTCGCGAACATCTTTGCCAAAATAAACTTCGGCCGCCGCTTGCAAGCCATATGTGTTGTTGCCGAGATAAATCGTGTTGAGATAACGCTCAAGTATCAACTTCTTTGGCACTTCTTTTTCGAGCATCGTCGCATACCGTGCCTGCAAAACTTTGTATCGCCCATCGCGTTCGAGCCCGGCCAAAAACTCGTTCTTGACAACTTGCATCGTGATCGTGCTTGCACCCTGTTTTGAACCGCCACGCGAATTCGACAACACAGCCCGAGTAAACGCCCGCAAATTGACACCTTTATGATTTTCAAATTCGCTGTCTTCAAGCGCCAAGATTGCCGCCACCACATCGGCTGGCACTGTGTCAATACTCATCAATTGACTGTTTTCAAGTTGGTAAGAACCGATTTGCTTTCCGGTTGCATCAAACACAGTGCTGCGCTGGGCAAGCCCCGAAAAGTTGCTCAAACTTGGCGGCACCTGTGTATGGGCATTCAGCAGACCCCACACTCGAGGCGCCATTGCCGTAATCGTGCCCGCAATGAACAATGCCCCGGCGATGCTCACCACAAAAATTCGGGCAAAAGTTAGCCGGCGCGCCTGCAATTTGGCCGCGATTTCGCGAAGAAGTTTGCTCACCTTGGTGCTAATTCTACAAGTGTCAATACACACGGGCTCTGCGTACCGAGCGTGACTAGTGCAACCGTTACTGTTGATTCATGGCTTCTAAACACGCAGATAACCGCCCATTTCGATTTGGCATTCAGGCCAGCAAAGCGTCGTCACAAAAAGAGTGGACTGAACTCGCCAAAACTGCCGAGTCACATGGCTTCAATTCACTGACGATGCCCGATCACTTCACCGATCAACTCGCGCCAGTGCCAGCACTCATGGCTGCCGCCAACGCGACCAAAAATTTGCGAATCGGCGCACTCGTTTGGGACAACGACTACAAACACCCAGTTGTTTTGGCAAAAGAACTTGCCACTCTCGACTTGCT
>JANRBC010000027.1:0-37265 GCA_030727685.1 Ilumatobacteraceae bacterium | reverse complement strand
ACGACTACAAACACCCAGTTGTTTTGGCAAAAGAACTTGCCACTCTCGACTTGCTATCAGATGGCCGCCTCGAGATCGGCATCGGCGCCGGCTGGATGGCGACTGATTATGTTCAATCAGGCATGCAATACGACAAGCCTGGTGTGCGCATCGACAGATTTCTTGAAGGATTAGAAATCATCAAACGTGCAATGACCGGCGAGAAGTTTTCGTTTTCGGGCAAGCACTACACCATCACCGACTACACCGCGACCCCACTGCCGGTGCAACGACCGTGTCCGCCAATTTTGATTGGTGGCGGCGGGCCACGAGTCTTAAAACTCGCCGCTCAACTCGCTGACATCGTCGGCATTAACCCATCTCTAAAAGACGGTGTCGTCAATGCTTACACGATCTCAGAGATGAGCGCCGAAGCCGTCACCGAAAAAGTTGATTTAGTTAAACAAACTGCCGGCTCTCGCATGTCAAATATCGAATTAAATATTCGAACTTTTTTGGTCAACATTCGCGACAGTGCCGAAGAAGCAATCACGGGCACTGCGAACATGTTCAAAGTTGCACCCGAGATGGTCGCCAACTCGCCGTTTGCATTAATGGGCCCACCAGCAAAAATCGCCGAAGATCTTCTCGCCCGTCGTGAGCGCTGGGGTTTTTCTTATGTCATCGTCGGCGGCGAAGACGTAAACAGTTTTGCGCCAGTTATCAAAATTCTCGCCGGCAAATAATCTTCGCGCGCAAAAATTTAAGCGCCAGGCACCACTGCGCGCTTGACGGGTCGGTCCCAACCTGGTTGTCCAGTCGGCTTCGGACTCGGCCACAAACCCGGCCCCATCTCCATGATGCCGTGGTGAGTGTTGTACTCGCCAAGCAAATTCAAAAACGGCACTGCGTCAAATGCCTCTGGGCCGCGAACTCCAGTGCCTTTCCAACTTCCGTTAGCCAACAATTCAAGTGCCACAACTGGACACATCGCCGTCTGCCAAAGAACTGCTTGCGAACCCCAATCACGCATTGTCGTTTCGTTGTCAGCCACGTGATACAGATAAACCTCTCGGGGCTTGCCGTCGTGCGTGCCTTTTACCCAAGTACCAGCACAAGTGCGACCATGCATCAAGTGGCCCAATTTGGCTGGGTTTGGCAGCACTGAAGCCAAGACATCTCTCGGCGAAACCGAGACATCGCCAACACGAATTTTTTCGGTGCTGTCTAGACCGAGGTAGGCAAAAGTCTTCAACCAGTCGATGAACTCGGCACCAAGGCTGTATTTAAACGTCACACGATTGCAATCGATCTCGCGTGGAATCATGAGCACTTCTTCGTGTTCTACGTTCACGCATTCGTATGCGCCGATACCCGCAGGAAAATGAAAAATCTCTGGCTCACTGAAACAATCAGTCGTGTAAAGTCCGCGACTCTTTTCCCAAACGATTGGTGGGTTCAAAGTTTCTTCGATGGTCGTCCAAATAGAAAATGTTGGTGCAAAATCGAGACCGTCAATCGACAAGTTTGAGCCGTCGCGAACACCAATTTCATCGATCGTGTCAAAAAGATGATCTGATGCATAACGGGCAAACACATTGCTCAAGCCCGGCTCTACACCCATACCAACTAAAGCAAGAAGACCTTTTTCTTTCCAGCGATCGTCAGCAGAGATCTGATCTTTGCCAAGAGGCTCGCCCACCTCTTCGTAAGGATTAGTCGGGTGCGGCTTGCTCAAATTCATCGCCATGTCTAAATATGTACAACCCGCTTCAAAAGCCGCTTCAAAAATTGGCTCGTTGAGTCTCGGATCGCACGCATTGACAATCACATCGGCTTTAACGCGTTGGGCTAATGCAACAATTTCCGACTTGCTTCGGGCGTCAACTTGCGCCGACGAAAAACGTCCTGGCTGTTCGAGTTTGGCGATGATCTCGTCACCGCGACCAGAATTAATGTCGGCCAGCACGAACGAATCGAAGAAACTTCGAGTCTCGGCAATCGAGGCCATACCGCCACCGACCCCACCAGCACCAACGATGAGAATGTTTGCCACAAAAACCTAAATGCTTTTCTTGTTATTGCTCGGGTGCAACAACACGATCAGTCTACCGTGATGCCGTCAAGCAAAAAGCCTTGAATCTAAAGCGATTGACGCAAAAAATTTAATGCGCTTATCACCGAGAACTGTCGCATCTGTTCGCGCCCGTACGGCAAACTAAAAGTTGTCGAACGCACGTCACCATTGGGCATCGCGAGACCAACACAAAGAGTGCCAACTTTCACTCCGTCTTGTTCGGTCGGGCCAGCAACACCAGTCACCGCCAGCCCAATGTCGCTGCCGAGTGTTTTACGAACACCGACAGCCATTTCTTTTGCCGCAGATTCACTTACGACCGGCCCACGCGACACGCTCAAAAGTTCGAACTTGACTTCACTGTCGTAACTAACGATCGCTCCGCGAAACACATCGCTTGCACCCGCAATCGCAGTCAAACGACCAGCCATAAGGCCTCCTGTTACCGACTCAGCAATACCCAAAGTCAGTTTTCTTTCGCGCAGATTTTGCAGCACTACAGACTCCATGTTCTGTCCATCGACACCAAACACGAGGTCCTCAACTTGCTCTCGCACCTTTGCATCCCAAATGTCGAGCAACTCAATTGCTTGGCTCTCGGTGTTTGCTTTTGCTGTAAGTCTGACTTTGATGCCTTCCCAGCCACTGGCCAAAAACGCCAGCGTCGGGTTGCCAACTTTTTCAAGTTCGTTGATCACCCCGACTAGTCGTTCGTTAAGTCCACTTTCGCTATCGCCCCAAGTTCGCAGAACGCGACTCTTAATAACTGATGCCTCACCGCTTCTGGCCAGCAAATCGGGCAATATCGCCCGTTCGAACATTTCGTAAAGTTCGAATGGCACACCAGGCACTGCATACATGACCTTTTCACCAACGGGACAAATCAAACCTGGTGCCGTGCCCCGTCGTTGTTCGATGATTTTCGCACCCTTAGGCACCATGGCTTGACGC
The DNA here is from genome assembly GCA_030727685.1 of Ilumatobacteraceae bacterium. Lineage (GTDB taxonomy): Bacteria > Actinomycetota > Acidimicrobiia > Acidimicrobiales > Ilumatobacteraceae > BACL27. The sequence goes on along the minus strand of JANRBC010000027.1, from coordinate 34,258 downwards.
AAATTATTTTGTGGCATGCGGCGACCGCGCGATGTAAATAACTGATCGATCACGAGCGCCACCTCGTCGTTCATTTCAAGTTCAACACCCATAATCTCGGCAATCGCTTCGCGAGTTATATCGTCATGAGTTGGCCCTAGACCGCCACAGATAATGATCGCGTCGGCTTGCTCTAAAGTTGAGCGCAACGTCGCAACGATGCGACCCAAGTTGTCGCCCACTTTTACCTGAAACAAAGAATCAATACCCGCAGAAGCCAGTTGCTCACCGAGCCACGACGAATTCGTATCGACAATTTGACCCAATAAAAGTTCGGTACCTACCGCAACAACACTGCAACGCATTACTTGGCGGCCCGACGCAAATTAAATGCTGGGCGCAACGCACGCACCGCGTATTGCAATCCACTAATGATTGTCAACCCAACTGCGAGCCAAAGAGTCGTGAGCCATGCATAAGTCATATCGACAGCACTAAATGGGGCCAATGCAAAACCAATCGAAACCTGTTGGCTTAGTGTCTTGATTTTCGCCAAGCGACTTGCTGGCACAGTCACGCCTCGCGCTCCAACCACAACGCGGTAGATGCTGACGACAACTTCGCGCACGGCGATGATCACGACGGGCCAAAAACCAAACATGTCGCGACTAACGAGTGTAAACATTGCGCCGAGCACCAAAACTTTGTCAGCAAGCGGGTCTAGAAACGCACCGCTCTTGGTTGTGCCGTGACGTCGTGCCAAATAACCATCGAGCACATCGCTGACGCACAAACCGAACCACAACCATGCTGCCAACCATGAACCGGCATTGTCGTCGGGCACGACAATGAACAGCAACGGCGAAACCAAAATGCGCGAAACCGTAACGGCGTTTGCCCACGTCGCCATCGCGTTCGGATTAACGGGCATCGTCTACCAACTCGTTCGCATCGTGACTTGCATCGTGATTTGCTCCGGCGGCAACCAAGTCTGGGCCAAGCGCATCTGCGATTTCGACTTCAACAAATGTCGCCACAGACAAAGTTTCGCTCACGTGCACAACGCCGTCAATTTCTGGGGCCTCTCGATGGCTGCGTGCAACGCCAATCTCATCAACCAAAACGGTCATCTTCTCGCCGATCAAATCATCACGACGACGCGCAGTGATCGAATCTTGCAGTTCACGAAGCTCGGCCAACCGCTCGTTCATTAGACCTGCTGGCACACGATCAGGCAAAGAAACCGCGTGGGTGCCTTCTTCGGGGCTGAACGCAAAAAACCCACACCAATCAAGTTGGGCTTCGTTAACAAAATTCAACAACTGATCATGATCTTCTTCGGTTTCTCCCGGATAGCCGACAATAAAGTTGCTGCGCATCGCCGCATCAGGTTCGCGTTTACGGATGTCGATGATTCGATTCAAAAAACGCTCGCCGTCACCCCATCGTCGCATTCTTCGCAAGTGAGCCTTTGAGACATGTTGCAGAGACAAATCGAAATATGGCACTCCCGTGTTGCAAATTGCGTCGATCAATTCATCGCTCAGGTCGCTGGGGTAAAGATAAAGCAATCTGGTTCGGGCGACTTTGCTCGCGACCTGTTTAACTAAACCAACTATCGAACCAGCACCAAGTTCGTTCGGGCGGTCTTTGCCATAACTTGCCAAATCTTGGGCCACCAAAACAATTTCTTTGGCTTCAAGCTGCTCAACTTCGGCCAAGATCGACTCGATATCACGGCTGCGTTGTGGTCCGCGAAAACTTGGTATCGCACAAAACCCGCAATTGCGATCGCAGCCTTCGGCGATTTTCACATAAGCCCATGGCGCTCGCGACTTTGGTCGCGGCAAATTCAACAAATCAAATGCAGGCACACTTTGACTAGTCACAGAGACTGACTTTTTGGTCAGCATGATCGGCACACCGAAACCAGCGATGTGATCGGCCTCTGGCAACGAGTCTGCCAATTCAGAGCCATACCGCTCGGCCATACAACCAGTCACGACGACTCGGGCACCAACTTTTTTCTGATTCGAAAGTTCAAGAACCGTGTCGATTGACTCGCGGCGTGCATCTTCAATAAACGCACAAGTGTTGACGACGACCAAATCGGCTTGGCTGGCATCGTCGGTTTGCACCAACCCATCAGCCAGCAACGTGCCAATTATTTTGTCTGAGTCGACATCATTTTTCGGACAGCCCAGCGACTCGAGATAAAAGCGCTGTGTCACAACTTTTAATGCTATCTATTCGATGTCAATCGACGATTCAATGACCGGTGAATTAACTCGCCTTTTGAATGATTTCGAGTTCTTCAACGGTCATCAACACTTCACGAGGGCGCGAACCTTCACTTGGCGCGACGACACCGCGTTGTTCAAGCATGTCCATTAGTCGACCCGCACGAGCAAAGCCGACCTTAAGTTTTCGTTGCAACATCGAAGTGCTGCCTTGTTGAGTGCGAACGACGAGATCCATTGCTTGGCGCATCAATTCGTCGTCATCTTCGTCACCGCTACTACCGCCGAATACTGCTCCGCCACCAGACGACTTATTCGCATCACCTTCGATGCCCGAAACATAAGCAACTTCTGGCGCCTGACGACGCCAATGCCCGACAACTTTGCGAACTTCGTTTTCACTGACCCATGCCGACTGCAGTCGCTGCGAAACCGATGTATTGCCTGGCAACATCAACATGTCGCCCATGCCGACCAATTTTTCTGCGCCAGGTTGATCAAGAATCACTCGACTATCGGTCAAACTTGAAACAGCGAACGCCATTCGAGCCGGAATATTCGCTTTGATAACACCCGTGATTACGTTCACGCTCGGACGCTGAGTTGCCACAACCAAATGAATGCCCACCGCTCGCGCTTTTTGCGCTATGCGCGTGATGCAGTCTTCGACGTCTCGTGCCGCCACCATCATCAAGTCGTTCAACTCATCTACGACAATCAAAATGTAAGGAATTCGCGAAAACTGTTTGTCTGTTTCTTGACCTTCTTGCGGCGACATTTCGCCACGGTCGTAAGCCGCGTTGTAACCAGCAACATCTCTGAAGCCCGCCTCGACAAGCAAGTCGTATCGACGCTCCATTTCTTTTACTGCCCAACCGAGTGCGTTGGCAGCTTTCTTCGGGTTCGTAACTGGCGCGGTCAATAAGTGTGGCAAGCGAGAATATTGCGCCATTTCAACTTGCTTCGGGTCGACGAGAATCAACTTCACTTGATCAGGTGTCGCACGCATCAACACCGATGTGATGATGCAATTGATTACGCTCGACTTACCTGCACCAGTTGCGCCAGCAATCAACAAGTGTGGCGTAGTCGAGATATTTAAAAAGACTGGTCGACCAGAAATATCTTTGCCGACTGCAACATCGAGCGGATGGCTCGCCGTGCGAGCTTCTTGCGAAATCAGCAGGTCGCCGATTGAGACGAGTTCGCGTTGCTCGTTTGGCACTTCAATACCGATTGCCGAACGACCTGGTATCGGCGCCAAAATTCGAACGTCAGTTGCCGCCATCGTGTACGCAATATCGCGCGAAAGAGTCGTAACTTTTGCAACTTTAACGCCGTCTCCGAGCGACAACTCATATCGCGTTACAGTCGGACCACGCGTGTAGCCCACCAATTCGGTATCGACACCATGCGAGGCAAGTGCCGCGACAAGTTGGTCGCCGCGCTCACGAATTGCTTCTTCGTTGGCTTTCTTGTTGCTCGTCAGCGACAAAAATTCAAGTTCAGGAAGCATCCAATTGCTGGGCTGACCACTCGGGCCAAGCGGAATTTGTTGTGGCTCACCTTTAACCGGTGCAAGTTTCGCCGCTGGTTTTGCAGCAGGCTTCGACCCAGCATTTGATTCAGATTTTTCGCGACGTTTGCGTTCGCGACGTGGCTGTTTTTCTTCGTCTTGAAAATCATCGTCAAGGCCGTCTTGTGCATAGTCGTAAAGTTCTGGACCCTGATCATCTTGCGGCGCAAAACCACCCGGTAAATCTGCTTGTTCGCTGCCGTAACGATTTTCGTCTAATGCACCCGACAGATTTTCGGTTGCCGACGAAACTTTGCCGCTAATTTTTCGCCAAACATTTCGCAAAACCTCAAGCAACTCTGGCGCTGATTTGCCAGATACGAGCATGATCGAACCGATGAGCAGTGCGACCAACAACACTGTCGCGCCGATATCTGACAACGAGTTTTGCGATGGCTCGCCCACCACGTATCCGAACCATCCACCTGTGCGATTTTCGACATCGCTAAAAAATACGTGGGTCAGACCAAGCAGCACACCAGTTAGAGATGTCCAGCCGATCGATGTTCGAACTCGATTTTGCCAACTCTTGCGTCGCGCAAGGGCAATGCCCAAACCAATACACAAAATTGGCAAGAAGAACCGACCAACTCCGATAGTGACCGACGCGAAAGTGTCAAGAGCCCGACCCAGCGGGCCAGCCAATTTGAGATAGACCGACAAAACAAGCAACGCACCAAAAGCGATTAAACCTAAACCGCTGAACTCATGTGCTCGGCCCTCAAATAATCCACCGAAAATTGGGCCGTGCTGCGAAACGACTCGATAGCGAGTTGGCTCGTCTTCAATGTCATGCTCACGCAATGCCCGAATTGGTCGAACATTGTCGGCCCGATGCGACTCGCCACGACTCGAAGCCCTTGGCTCGCCTCTGCTGGCGACGCTACGCGAACCCTTACTCGGGCGCGCAGATCTAGATTTGGGCACTTTTGCCATAAATCAACAGTACCAATGGGGTCTGTTTACAAGTGGGATTACTCGCCCACCCGAGTCTCGGCAACAACTTAGAGCGACTAGTGCTTTTTGGGTTTCTTAGTTGGTTTGTCTTTCGATTTTTTGCCTGCGTGTCGCGATTTTTGTGGCACAACATATTCGGCAGGAATGCGACCAGAAAAATCAATGCCGCCGTCGCTAATTTCGATCAAGTCTCCGTCTTCACACAACAAAACGTTTTGCGGCGCAACACCCATAATTCTTGCCAACTCGGCGTTGGCAACCATATGGCGATATTCGCCGTGAATCGGCACAAACCATTGCGGCACGGTGACGTTTAAATACGTCTTCAAGTCTTCGGCTTGAGCGTGACCCGTTGCATGCACATCGGCAATGCCAGAGTGCACGACAGTCGCCCCTCGGCGCAAAAGTGCATCGATCACCTTGTTGACATTGTGTTCATTGCCAGGGATCGCATGACTCGAGAAAATAACCACATCACTCTCGCCGACTTTTACATAGCGGCTGTCGCCTTTTGCGAGATTTGTCAGCGCCGACATCGCTTCGCCTTGTGAGCCAGTTGAGATGATGCAGATTTCTTCATCGTCATATTTGCCAAGTGCGTCTGCGCTGACCAAGCTCTTTTCAGGAATCGTCAAAACTTTCAGATCGCGAGCGAGACGAATGTTGTTGATCATCGACCTGCCAAGAGGCACGACAACTCGACCCGAATCAATCGCCGCATCTGCGATTTGTTGAACACGATGAATATGGCTGGCAAAACTTGCGGTGATTATGCGCTTGCCTCGATGTTCGTTGAAGATTGCTCGCAGCACAGCGCCTACATCAGACTCACTCGGTGCGTGACCGCGCTCACCCGCATTTGTTGAATCAAGCATCAACAAGCGAATGCCCTCGTTCGAAGAAAGCGAACCAAGCCGTGCGAGATCGGTGCGGCGATGATCAACGGGCGTGAGATCAATCTTGAAGTCGCCCGAATGCACGATCACACCTTGTGCTGTGTGCAGCGCAATTGCATGTGCATGTGGCACTGAATGCGTAACCGGAATGAACTCGACGTCAAACGGCCCAATTTTGATGCGATCGTTGTCGCTGACTTCAATGAATTTCGTCTTGTCGGTAAGTCGTGCCTCGGCAATTCGGTTGCGCGCGAGGCCAAGAGTCAGCGCCGAGCCATACAACGGAAAAGATGCGTCTTGCAGCAAATACTGCAAAGCTCCGACATGGTCTTCATGGCCGTGGGTTGCGACACAACCAACAATGCGATCTTTTCGTTCAAGCAACCAAGTGAAATCTGGAATTATCACGTCGATGTCATCGCCGTGTTCGGCTTTCGGAAACATCAAGCCGCAATCAATCAGCAAAATCTTCTTGTCTTGCTCGACAGCCATGCAATTTCGGCCGATTTCGCCGAGCCCACCAAGAAACGCGATGCGAACTGGTTTAGACATCTGGTTCAGACATTAGATAAAGATCGCTGATTTACGTGCAACTAATTTTTGCGACACTATTTTGTTGCCGCAGCGCGCGCTGCTTGCAAATTGCTGAACACTTTTTCGGCACGCTCAGCCAAACCACTCTGTGGTGGACCCATTGGCAATCTCGCCTCGCCAACATCAAGACCGAGATGATTCATCATCACTTTGCTCGGCAATGGATTCGGATTGTCGTCACCAGTTTCGTAAGCAAAACTCTCGAGCATTCGCGAATTCACCGCGCGAGCACCAGCGATATCACCTGAGTTCCATTTTTTAAACATTTCTTGATGGTCGACACCCGTCCAGTGCGTCGCGACGCCGATTACACCGGTTGCCCCAATCGACATCAACGGCAAAGTCAGACCGTCATCACCACTGAGCAGTTCAAAACTTTTTGGCACCTGAGTCATCAACACCGCGGTTTCGGCCGGGTTACCGCTTGCGTCTTTTAATGCCGCAATATTTTTTACTTCGTTGGCCAACTTCGCCAATGAGGCAGTTGAGATTTTTCGCCCGGTTCGTACCGGAATGTCATAGACAACAACAGGCAACGTCGTTGCCGCACAAACTGCTTTCATGTGAGCAAGAATGCCCGCCTGTGACGGTCTGTTGTAATAAGGACCAACAGCCAAGATGCCAGCGATGCCAAGTTTTGAAGCCTCTTTGGTCAGATGAATCGAATGCTTCGTGTCGTTGGTAACCGTGCCAGCAATAACCGGAATCGTCACCGCTTCTACGGTTGCAGCAAACAGCGCAAGTTTCTCGTCGTCTGTCAGCGTCGATGCTTCACCGGTTGTGCCACCGACGACTAGACCATCATTGCCGTTGTCTTGCAACCACTTGGCTAAACGGCGCACACCGTCGAGGTTCAACTCACCGTTCTTGTCGAACGGCGTCACCATTGCAGTGAGAACTTGACCGAATCTTGGCATGGCTAGATAGTAGTCAGTTGGTCTTGCTCACGACTAACGAGTTTTTTGCTCGTTAGTCGCGACGCTCTAGAGAAGATTCGACGACTAGTGACGTATTTCGACGTCTTTGCCGATTTCGAACTTGAGGTATTCGTCGTCTGTGTTTTCCCAGTCTTCGAATTGAATGACGCCCATCTCTTCGAATCGACGGCGCAACCACTTGTCGTTACGGTCAAGCAAGCCGAGTTTCTTGCAATTCGGCACGATCTTGGCGAACAACATTTGTTGGAAGACTTTTCGTGTTGGGTCGTTGACCAGCAACGGAATCAAAGTCTTTGGGTCGACACCCATGTGGTTCCACACTTCTTGTTGCAAGAAGCGATCTCGCATACGAATGCTTGCTTCGTAAGCGAACTCTTGGCGATCCATTATTTCTTTGTCGCTCATGCCGTCGTAAACCTCTTTGAGGCTGAGAACACCGAAAGCCACGTGGCGTGCTTCGTCGCTCATGACATAGCGCAAAAGTTTTTTCAACAACGGTTCGCTGGTCAATTGGTGCAAGTAGCCGAAAGCTGCAAGCGCCAAACCTTCAACCATGATCTGCATGCCGAGATACGTGAAGTCCCAACGTGAGTCTTTGACGATGTCATCGAGCAACAAACTAAGGTGCGGATTGATCGGGTAACCACCGTCAAGTTTCTCGTCGAGATAACGAGCGAACACTTCTACGTGACGAGCCTCGTCAACAACTTGAGTGCTGGCGTACAACTTTGCGTCGTACCATGGCACCGTCTCGACAATTTTGCTGGTGCAAATCAGCGCACCCTGCTCGCCGTGCAAAAACTGCGAGAGGCTCCACTTGCGGCTGTGAATGCCAAATTCGAGCCATTCTTTGTCGCCCCACTTGGCGAGTTTTGTATCTGCGTACAAATCTGTATTGACACCCGTGCCGATTGCAGCCTGGTCGATTGCAACTGTCTTTTCAACATCGACTTCTGTACTCCAATCTAAATCGTATGTGCCGTTCCATTGGCTCGTCTTGGCCTTTTCATAAAGTTTGCGCAATGGCTCGCGAGTAAGTGAGTAGTCCCAGGTAAAAACCGAGTCTGCATTGTTTTTGACAACATGTTCGATTTCATTTGCGGGTGTGAGTGGAATGCTCAAAATCGCTTCGATGTTATTGATCTGATCACGACCAATAATTTCTTCATTTTGCTTTTCTGTGATTGACATGATTATCCCCTTTTTATTGTTTAGTTATGTTTTGTTAATTCGTGAACGTTGATATGAGTAGTTAAGAACTTGGCAACACTCGCTTCGCTTGTGAAGTCGTAGCGATCTGATGGCGTCAAGAAATAAGAAATTACAAGTCGAGACAAAACTTCGACCAAAGCATCGGCTTCACGCTTCGGCAAAAAGTCTGTAACAAGCGGCGCCAAGTATGAGGCGGCAACTCGAACAATTCGCGACAAGCCATCAATGGTGAACTGCATCAACGTTGTGCCTGGTTCGGTCGCCAACATCATCGCCAAATGTTGGTCGTTACGCAATTCAGTAGTTGCCGACACGATGCAACGCACGAGAAGGTCTTCAAGCGACTTTGCGCCCTGTGCGCGGTCTAGAAGCGTTGTGAAAAATTCATCGAGCGAACGCACATGAAGTGCTTCAAGCAAAATTTCTTTGCCACCCGGAAACATTCGATAGACAGTCGCACGCGAGACGCCCGAGAGATCGCAGACATCGGCAACCGTAAATCGCGAGACGCCCCATTTTTCTATGGCCAACTTTGTGGCATCAAGCACACGCGATTCAACTTCGGTGAACGCCGATGGGCTTACAACTTCAGGTACCGCCATAGTGAGACAATAAGACTATAACTGTCTCACTGTCAAGTAATGCCAGTTTTGCCGGTTATTCGCAGCTATTTGCTCGAAAATGCCCCAGGCAACTGGTTGCTAGCTCAAGTGGCCAACAGACACCGCAGTTTGTGCGGTAGGTTAATTTCTAAATAGTCGGCAAGACATAATCTGCGAACTTGTCGCGCAGTGTCTTTTTAGAAAATTTGCCAACGCTGGTTTTTGGTACTTCATCAATGAAGACGACGTCGTCTGGCACTTGCCACTTGGCCAATCTTGGCCGAATGTAGTCGAGCACCTCTTCTTTGGTCAGGGTTTCGCCTGGGTTCGTAACAACGCAGGCCAAAGGTCGCTCTGACCATTTCGGGTGCGGCACACCAACAACTGCTGCTTCTTTAATTTTCGGATGCGACATAAGTTCGTTTTCGATTTCAACTGATGAAATCCATTCACCGCCGGTCTTAATCAGATCTTTGGTTCGATCAACTAGCCGAATGCGACCTGAAGAATCCATAGTTGCAACGTCACCGGTGCGCAACCAACCGTCTTCGGTAAAACTTTCGGCAGCGCGAGGGTCGTTGTAATAAGTCGAAGCGATCCATGAGCCTGCGCATTGCAACTCGCCACTTGTTTCGCCATCCCAAGGCACAGGCATCGTCGTGCCCGGCAACACGACACGACAATCGACGCCAAAATTAATTGTGCCAACTGTCGTGCGTAACTCTGCTTGTTCTTCGTTTGATTTCTTCTGATCAGCAAGCGACAAATTGCAAGTTGCGGCGATCGGGCTCGTCTCGGTCATGCCCCAGGCTTGCAAAATCGGTAGACCGATTGTTTCGCGATATGCCTCACTCAAAGCTTTTGGCACCGCACTGCCACCAACAGGGATAACTCGCAACGAAGAAGTATCGCGACCCTTTAGTTCGGGCAACACACCCATCCAAATTGTCGGTACACCTGCAGCAACAGTTACTTTTTCTTCGACGATCAAATTTGCGATCGCTTTGCCAGAAAGATCTGGACCAGGCATAACAAGACTTGCACCACACGCAACTGCGGCATGCGCCAACCCCCATGCGTTGGCATGAAACATCGGCACGACTGGCAAAATCACATCACTCTCGCGCGCACCTAATGAATCCACCATCATCGCACCCATCGTGTGCATATAAGTCGAGCGGTGACTGTAAACGACACCTTTTGGGTTGCCCGTTGTGCCACTCGTGTAACACATGCTGGCTGCCAAATTTTCATCGGTGATTTTGAATTCAACCCCGGATACACCCTTGATTAGTTCTTCGTACTTGTACATCTGCATGCCAGGCACTGAGTCGGGCACATCGCCTTTGCCGTCGTCCATAATTACGAGATGTTTGACAGTTTTAAACGTCGGCAAAAGCGGTGCAAGCAATGCGAACAACGAGCGGTCAACGAAAATAACTTCGTCTTCTGCGTGATTTGCAATGTAAGTGAGTTGCTCAGGAAACAAGCGAATATTTAACGTGTGCAAGACGCGCCCGGTGCACGGCGCGGCGAAATAAAGTTCAAGATGTCGGGCGGTATTCCAGGCGAATGTGGCAACACGACCATCGCTTGAAATTTTTAGTTTGTCGAGCGCGCCACCAAGTTGGCGTGTTCGCGCGGCCCACTCGCCGTAAGTTGTGCGATCTTTGCCGATCGCAGTTGCCGTGGTAATCGTCTTGTCGGCGTGATAATTTTCGGCTCGTTCAAAAAGATGCACCATCGTCAATGGTGTGTTTTGCATCAGACCCTTCATTGCTCCCCCAAAAAAACTTGTAGCTGATATCAAATATCTTGACTATCTCTTAATTACCGTAGCAAGTCGGCTACCGTGCTACGAATGCGAAAAGCAGTGCTGACGCTTACAACCTTGTTATTTGTAACCGGCACAATCGGCAGCAATATTGGCCCTGCACTTGTCGATGAACGACCGCGACTTGTACTGATGCTCAGTTCACGAAACCGCAACTTGTTCGGCTCAGTGCCCTACATCGATCTTTTGAGTTATTCAATAATTGGTTTTACACGTGTGCTGATCGCTGGCATTGCGCTTTATTTTGTTGGTCGCTGGTATGGCGCAAAAGCCCTCGGCTGGGTTGAGGGCAACATGGGCGAACTACCTGCCATATATAAATGGACAGAGCGCCTCGTCGACAAGGCAGGGCCCGCAATTCTCGTGCTTATGCCGGGCAGCAACATCGTTTGCTTACTGCTCGGTCATCGACGAATGTCGCCGAAAAAGTTCGTGCCGCTCTTGATCGTGGGTGTCGTACTGAAGTTGATTGTGTTATGGCGCGGCGGCAAATTGTTCGAAGAGCAAATCCGCGACTTTTTAAGTTATATCGAGCGCTACCAATGGTGGGTTGTGGGTGCGCTTTTTATGGCATCAACATTGCAATCAGCTCGCAAGGGCCGACCAAAAACTACGTGACCAGGAGAAACCATGGCATCAAAAAAGAAGACTGCAAACAAAGCGAAAAAGAAATCCGTAAAAAAGACAGCAAAGAAAACTGTTAAAAAAACAGGCTCCACAGTTACTTTGGGTGGCAATCCGGTTTCAGTAAGCGGCAAACTACCTAAGACGGGCAAATCTTTGCCAAAGTTTTCTTTGACAACCAGCGCACTCAAAGACATCAGCAATAAAGACATTGCCGGCAAGCGAGTGATCTTCAATATCTTCCCGAGCATCGACACACCGACTTGTGCAACAAGCACTCGCAAGTTCAACGAAATTGCTGCAAGTTTGCAAAACACCGAGGTTTACTGCGTGTCAGCAGATCTTCCATTTGCGCAGGGTCGCTTCTGTGGCAGCGAAGGTCTCAGCAACGTCAAGACTGCTTCGTCATTCAGATCAAATTTTGGTTCTGCGTTCGGAGTCAACCTGACAAACGGCGTGCTTAAAGGTGTCTTGGCGCGAGCAATAGTTGTCGCCGACGAAAAAGGCAAAGTGTTGCACACCGAGTTGGTTAGCGAGATCGCCAGCGAACCGAATTATGACGCTGCAGTCAACTCGCTGCGCTAATTAGTTCAGCACGCTCCGATCAATTCGCCGTGCTGATTAGTTCAGCACTTAAAAATCAGCGCTTAGATTTCTAAAAATTTGTCGAGCCCGAGGGTAAAGCCCTTGTGCTCGGCAATTTTTTTGCACGCCAACACAACACCAGGCATGAAACTCGCTCGATCGATGGTGTCATGCCGAATCGTCAATGTCTGACCTTGAGTGCCAAGCACAACTTCTTGATTGGCTACGACGCCGCGCATGCGAACCGCATGAATCGGAATATCGCCAGGGCCTTTGGCGCCGCGCGCGCCAGCAATTGCCTCGTGGGTGGTTGGATCTTTTGCCCATGCATTGCTCGCACTGACCATACGTTTTGCCGTTGAAATTGCCGTGCCCGAGGGTGAGTCGGCTTTGCCATCGTGATGTATCTCGATTATCTCGGCGGTTTCAAAAAATGGTGCGGCTATTTCGGCAAAGCGCATCATCAATACGGCGCCGATTGCAAAGTTTGGCGCGACAATGCAGTTACTCGACGAAAATATTTTTTTAAAATCTTCGATGTCTTTGTCTGTGAACCCAGTGGTGCCGACAACAGCGTGAATGTTGTGCATCGCCAACCAAGGCAGATTGATACGCGAAGCCGCCGCGACCGTGAAGTCGACGGCTACGTCAACCTTGGCGTCGGCAAGAGCACGAAGTTCTGAAGACACCGCGATGCCATGAACCACAGAACCAGCCGACGCAGAATCAACCGCGGCGACAAGTTCTAAGTTTTTATCGGCAACGACTGCAGAACAGACCGTTGCCCCCATCCGACCGGCAGCGCCAATGACACCGACGCGAATCGTCATCTCAGCCGAGATCTCCGAGGTCATTGCGCAAATCGCGGTCAAACTCTTCTTCGAAACTTACGCTGACTGCATCTGACGGAGCATTGCGGCCATCTCGATCGTTCGAGCGCGGACGATCGTTTGAACGTGGACGATCGTTGCGACCACCGCGATCATTTCGTGGACCACGGTCATTGCGATCACCACGACCACCTCGGTCATTCGAACGAGGACGATCATTGCGATCACCGCGGTCATTCGAACGAGGACGTGGACCGCGATCTCCGCGATCGGCTTGCGCGCCGGCAGAACCGCCACCTGAGCCCTTGATGACTTCGCCATCTGGACCAATCAAGCTAAGGCTCACCTTGCCACGATCGTCGATGTCATCAACGCGAACCTGAACTTCATCACCGATGTTAAGCACGTCTTCGACGCGCGCAACTCGTTGACCATTGCCAAGTTTCGAAATATGTACCAAGCCGTCGCGGCCAGGCAAAATATTTACGAATGCACCAAAGGCCGCAGTGTTAACAACGCGACCTGTGTAAACAGCGCCGAGTTCTGCAGTTGGCGGATCAACAATCGCCAAGATGCGAGATTTCGCATCTTCAACTTTTGAGTTGTCTGGTGAACCAATTGTGATGATGCCAGTTGCGCCGTCGTCAGACACGTTTATCTCAGCACCAGTTTCTTGCTGAATCGTGTTGATAACTTTGCCCTTTGGTCCGATTACTTCGCCGACTTTGTCAAGCGGAATCGTGAAGGTGACAATCTTCGGCGCGCTCTCGTTGACAGTTGCACGCGGTGCACTGATCGCCGAGTTCATCACGTCGAGAATCTTCAAACGAGCGTCTTTGGCTTGTTGCAAAGCTTTCGCCAAAACATCACTCGGAATACCCTCGATTTTTGTGTCGAGCTGCAATGCCGTCACTGCGTCTGCAGTGCCGGCGACTTTGAAGTCCATGTCGCCGAATGCATCTTCGGCACCAAGAATGTCTGTCAATGCGGTGTACTTGCCTTGATCAAAGATGAGACCCATGGCGATACCTGCGACTGGCGCAACGATCGGCACACCTGCATCCATTAATGAAAGACTTGACGCACAAACTGAAGCCATCGATGTCGAACCGTTTGACGACAACACTTCGCTTACCAAGCGCAATGTGTAGGCAAACTCTTCTTGGCTTGGCACAACCGGAAACAACGCACGCTCAGCGAGCGCACCGTGTCCGATTTCGCGACGCTTTGGCGTGCCGACGCGACCGGTTTCACCGTTCGCCCATGGCGCCATGTTGTAGTCGTGCATGTAACGCTTCGAAGTCTCAGGTGTGATCGAGTCGATCATCTGATTCATCTTTGGCATCGCCATTGTCAATACGTTGAGCACTTGAGTCTCGCCGCGTTGAAACAAACCGGTGCCGTGTGCAGTCGGTATCAAACCAACTTCGGCTGAAACCGGACGCAGATCGGCTGGACCACGACCATCGATACGAATGCCCTCGTCGACAACTCGCTTGCGAACAAGCTTTTTGGTCAACGAGCGAACGGCTTCTTTGATCTGCTTTTCTTGACCAGGAAACTTTTCGGCAAGTTCGGCAAGTGTCTGTGCAGTTGCATCGTCAATTGCTGCGTTGCGATCGCTCTTGAGCGCAATGCGAATTGCCGGCTGAAGTTTTGTCGTTGCTGCAGACTCAACTGCGGCGAACAACTCGTCGGTGTAGTCGAGCACGGGTGTGTATTTCAGCGGCTCGATTGGTCCGCGAGTTGCGATAACGCTGGCAACAAGTTGACGTTGAAGTTTGATCGACTCTTTGATGAACTGCTTTGAAGCCTCAAGGCCGCTAGCAATAACTTCTTCTGTAACTTTTGGTGCGCCGTCGGCGTAGTAAGTGAAACTCTTTTCGGTGCCACCGGCTTCAACCATCATCACGGCAACATCGCCATTGTCGAGTTCTCGACCTGCGACTACCAATTCGAAAGTTGATTGCTCGCCTTCTTCGAATGTCGGATGTGCAATCCATGAGCCGTCTTGACTGAAAGCCAAACGCACTGCACCGATTGGTCCGTCAAATGGAATGCCCGAGATCATGAACGACGCAGATGCTGCGTTGATCGCCAAAACATCGTGCGGGTTGGTTTGGTCGGCACCAATAACGGTGATTACAACTTGAGTCTCATTGCGGTAGCCATCTGGGAAGGCCGGACGCAATGGACGATCTGTCAAACGACAAGTGAGAATCGCTTGTTGACTTGGTCGACCTTCACGACGAAAGAACGAACCCGGAATTTTGCCGGCTGCGTATGCTCGCTCTTCAACATCGACTGTCAACGGAAAGAAGTCGATGCCGTCACGCACGCCCTTTGCTGCGTTTGCTGTGGCAAGAACTGTTGTCTTGCCGATTTTTGCTACTACTGCACCTTGCGATTGCAAAGCGAATTTACCCGTCTCAAATGAGAGAGTTTTATCGGTGCCTGAAATTGCACCGCTTACTGAAATGGCCTCGGCCATGGTTATTCCTTTCGTGTCTGCGCCGTTTATTTACGGAGCCACAGACTTTTGTGAACACAAGGTCGGTTCCCAGTTGGAAACCTCGCAAACTTTTTTATCGTCCGCGAGATCTTCAACTGACAACCAACTTCATTATGTTCGTTGGTTATTTTTTTGTTTATTAATTCGAGATTAGAAACTGATTAACGACGCAAATCAAGTGACTCGAGAAGTTTTCGATACTTTTCGATGTCGTTCTTGCGAACGTAGTCAAGCATTCGGCGACGACGACCAACCATCATCAAAAGGCCACGACGTGAGTGGTGGTCTTTAACATGGCTCTTCAAGTGCTCGGTGAGACTGTTGATTCGTTCAGTGAGAAGTGCAATTTGCACTTCTGGTGAACCGGAGTCTTTTGCGTGCTGTCCGTGTTTGCTGATGACGTCTTTTTTTGGACTAATCGCCATTTCTTTTCTGCCTTTCGAATTCTCTCAAATTGGCACTGCACTCGCAGCCCGTGAGAGATCTGGTCGCCTCAACCTTTTGGTTGTTGGCATCGCACCCGAGGTATTAGCCCAAGTAGACCCCTTCAATCTACGGCGCCGCCCCACCGAAACCACCCACCGCGAAGCCATCTATATAAGTAGTCTCAAATGGCGTGTTCACTGGCATCGTTGAAGAACTTGGCAAAGTCTCTGAACTGAATGGTTCGCGTCTGCGCATCTCGGCGCAAACCGTGCTCGAGGGTTCAAAAATCGGTTCATCGATTGCCGTCAATGGTTGCTGCCTGACCGTTGTCGATCTCGACACAAATTCGTGGATGACTGACGTCAGCGACGAAACATTCTCGCGCACAAATCTCGGCTCACTGAAAATTGGTGATGTCGTCAACCTTGAACGCCCGATGGCGCTCGGTGATCGACTCGGCGGCCATTTGGTTTTGGGCCATGTCGACAGCGTCGGCGAAATTGTTGCCCCCGCGCCAAACCTTGTCGTGCGCATCTCGCGCGACTTGATGCACTTAATTGTTGAAAAAGGCTCAGTCACAGTTGACGGCATAAGTCTGACTGCGTTCAATTTGACTGATGACACTTTTACTGTTGCCGTTATTCCGCACACTCAGCAAGTCACGACGCTCGGCGTGCGCAAGGTCGGCGACAAAGTGAACATCGAAATGGACATGTTGGCAAAACATATCGAACGGATGAACCCGCCGGCGGCGAAAGCATCACGCGCTAAAAAGTGGTGGCGCCGATGAGTGAGGCAACAAACTCAAAAAATTTAAACGAGTTGCGCAAGAACATCGACGACATTGACGCGGCGATTGTCAACTTGCTCGCTGAACGCATGGCGGTTTGCAAACAAGTTGCTGCGGTCAAAGCCGAGACTGCTACTGCGGTGATGCAACCCCAGCGAGTGCGTGAAGTTTTGAATCTGCGCCGACAATGGGCAATCGACAAGCAGGTTGATCCAGATTTCACAGAGCAGTTGTTTCGAATCTTGCTTGCCGAAACTCATCGCATTGAAATCGCCGAAGTTCGTACAGAGCCGGCGCCAAACAAGACGGCCGATGCACTTCGTAGCGCTCTCGACACTGTCGCCTGTCGAATTGATCATGTTGTTGTTGCCGTCACTAATCTGCCAGCTGCAATTCAGTTTTTAACTTCGCTTGGCTTCAAGATCACACCGACACAAGATTCGGCAATTGTTACCGCAGACGCTGGTGGCGTCACGGTTGTTCTGGTTGGGCCTGGCGACCCAGGTGTCGATGCGCATCTTGCAACCCACGGTTCAGGTGTTCAACACATCGCGATCGAGGTGCTCAATGCGGGCTTCGTGCAACAAGCGTTGAAGGCTGCAAATGTGCCGCTACTTACTGATGTGATTGTCGACGCAGACGGCCATGAGCAGGTTTTTACGGTGCTCGACCCATCAACCGGGGTTCAACTGGGTTTTATCTCACGCACCGGTCATCGCGTGCCGATTTCGGGCGACAACGTTCGCGCACTCTTCCGCGCACTATCAAATCCATCGGCGTAACGAGCTTGCGCTTGCGCATCGGTGACGGCGGCGCTACGGTTAAAGGCGCACGGCAAATACAAGTGTCTTCGCCTCTCTAACACGGCAAAGAAACTTGGTCGGGCGCTCTCAAAATAGTTAAGCCAATACCCATCGGAGGGTCAAGTTGTCTGAGAGCCATCGCGCGTCGTCACAGTCGTCTTTAGTCACGCAGCCAACCAGCGAACTGATGGTCCTTGCGCGAAAAATTCGCGATCAAGCATTCGGCAGCCGAATTACGTTCTCGCCAAAAGTTTTTATTCCACTCACGATGTTGTGCCGCGACAAGTGCGGATACTGCACTTTTGCGCAGCCACCTGCTCGCCTAGAAAATCCATATCTCTCACCTGAACAAGTTCTGGAAATTGCCAAGCAAGGTGCAAAATTTGGGTGCCACGAAGCATTGTTCACGCTCGGCGAGCGCCCAGAGTTGCGCTATGAAGTCGCCAAAGACTGGCTGAAGCAAAACAACTACGACAGCACTGTGCACTATTTGCACGACATGGCTGCACTCGTATTGCGCGAAACAGGTTTGTTGCCGCACGCGAACGCAGGTGCGCTCTACCGCGATGAACTTGCAATGCTGCGTCGTGTCTCACCGTCACAAGGCATGATGCTCGAATCATTGCGCGATGATTTAGATTGCCATCGCGGTGCGCCAGACAAAGAGCCGCAACGCCGACTCGACACACTCAACTTCGCTGGCGAACTGAATATCGCATTCACAACCGGCATCTTGGTTGGTATTGGCGAGACTCGCCAAGATCGAATCATTGCCCTCGAAGCAATCGCCGAATCACATGCGAAGTACGGCCACATTCAAGAAGTGATCGTGCAGAACTTTTTGCCCAAACCGCTGACGATAATGCAACGCGAAAAACCATGTCCGCAAGACGAATATTTGTGGTCGATCGCCGCTGCTCGCATTATCTTGCCACCCGAAATTCATTTGCAAGCCCCACCGAATTTGAGCGACGACTTTGGCGTGCTGCTCGATGCAGGTATCGACGACTGGGGAGGCGTTTCGCCGGTTACAGCAGACCATGTGAATCCAGAGCGGCCATGGCCTTCGCTTGACAAACTTCGCGACGCAACAGAGAAACGCGAAAAAGCTCTCGCGCCGCGACTGACGATTTATCCAGAATTTGCAAACTCGCCAACAAAATGGCTCGACGACTCGTTGCACTTTAAAATTCTCGACCGCAGCGACGCCGAAGGTCTCGGTCGAGACGACCCAGGTCAAGTCTGGCCAGAAAAAGTAACTGCGGCTGATGTCGTGCACGATGGCGCAGAAGTTGTCTTGATTGGCCACCGCTCTACCCAATGGTATTCAGGCGCGAATAATCCCCCGCCGGTTTTGATCAGCACGCAAATCGAAAACAAAAAGATTTCTGGTCCGATCGCCGAAATTTTGCGAGGTGTCGAACTGCAACAAGAAGTTGGTCAGGACGAAATCGTCACGCTGTTTGGCGCACGTGGCGCCGAAGTAAACGCAGTTGCGCAACTTGCCGACAGTCTGCGTGTGCAGGCAGTCGGTGATGTTGTTACGTGGGTTCACAACCGCAACATCAACTACACCAATGTCTGCACGTTTAAATGCAAGTTCTGCGGATTTTCAAAAGGCCCACTTAGTTTGAACCTCCGCGGTACCCCATATCTTTTGACTCTTGATGACATCGCCGCTCGAGCAAGCGAAGCCTGGCAACTCGGTGCCACCGAAGTAACTCTGCAGGGTGGCATTCATCCAGATTTTGACGGCGACTATTACATAGATGTTGCCCGTGCTGTCAAAACTGCCGTACCCGAGATGCACATTCACGGTTTTACCGCGCTCGAAGTCACCGAGGGCGCGAAGAGGCTCGGCGAACCGTTGCACGATTACATAATTCGATTAAAAGAAGCGGGCCTCGCCTCGTTGCCCGGAACTGCCGCCGAAATTTTAGATGATGACGTACGTGCGATTATCTGCTCTGACAAAATCAACACAGAAGAGTGGCTTGAATGTCACCGTGTTGCTCACAAAGCGGGCTTGCGCTCAAACATCACGATCATGTTTGGGTCTGTCGAACACCCGCAAAGTTGGGCAAAACACATTGTGCGAACTCGCGATCTGCAAAAAGAAACTGGCGGGTTTACCGAGTTTGTAGGTCTTCCATTCGTGCACATGGCATCGCCGATCTATCTGCAACACAAATCGCGTCGTGGCCCAACATTCAGAGAAACCGTTTTAATGCACGCCATCGCCCGCATCGCTTATCGCGGCCACATCGACAATATTCAAGTCTCATGGACAAAAATCGGTCACGCTGGCGCGACTCAACTTTTGCAGGCTGGTTGCAACGATCTGGGTGGCACGCTCATGAACGAAAATATTTCACGCGCAGCCGGCGCAAGCCACGGTCAAGAAATGAACGAAGAGTCTTTCAGGGCAATAACTTCGCCTCTTGGCCGCACGTTGCGACGACGCTCAACGCTCTACGAAATGAGTGCGGTCTAAAGACCAGATACGGCGCGAGTTTGCTCGATGTCGTGTTTGAGTTGCATTTTCAACGCGTCAATGTTTTCGAATTTGCGTTCACCGCGCAAGAAATGTGAGAACGAAACCCGAACTGCTTGGCCATAAAGGTCGCCGTCGAAGTCGAGCAGATGGGCTTCTAACAGCGAGTGATCGGCGTGCTCATAAAAAGTGGGTCGTCGGCCCAGATTGATCGCACAAACATGCGTGTCGCCGTTGGCTCGCGTTAAAACCCCGGCATAAACACCGTCAGCAGGAATACAAATCGCCTTGGGCACTTCGATATTCGCCGTCGGAAAACCAATCGTTCGACCTCGTTGGTCACCGTGCACAACTTTGCCGCGAACCTCGAAGTGATGCCCTAATAACTGTGTGGCGAGTTCGACTTGACCGCCAGCCAAGGCACGACGAATCGCAGTGCTACTTACTGGTTCATCGACACCATCACCGCGGCTGATCAGTTCAATCGGCGTCACATCGAAATCGAATTTCGGCCCGAGTTCGCGAAGTAGTGCGACATTGCCGCCGCGCTTATGACCAAAGTGAAAGTCTTCGCCGATTATCACACGCTTGGCAGATAATCCATCTACAAGAACGCGCTTCACAAAATCAGTAGGTGTTTCACGACTCGACGCCTCGTCGAATTTAACGATGCATGTCGCATCAAGGCCGGTGTTTGCCAACAATTCAATTTTCTGATCGAGATCAGTAAGCAAAAGTGGCGCAGATGCCGGCCGAACAACACTTGCCGGGTGACGATCAAACGTGACTACGACGCTTCGCGCATCCAGAATTTCTGCTTGCTGACGCACCTGATCAATGACTGCCTGATGCCCGCGATGCACGCCGTCGTAAGCACCGATCGTGACGACACTGCGCTTGCGAGGCGCACTTTGACCAAAGTCAAAAGTTGAGTCGTTGACAATAATCATCAAAATTACGCTACTGCGTTGGCCATTACGACGCTCGGCTTCGCGCGACCTGATGGGCCCAGTTCATAAACAGCCAACACGGCATTTTCGTCATCAACCAGAACCCACGGCGCTGGCGAGTCGAACTTTTCTAGTTCGCGACCGTGTTTGATCATCGTCTGCATCTGTTCATCAGCAACAACACGGCTCATCGTTCTCACAGCAGTTATCGGTGGATGTACTACTGGGTCTTCAAGATTCGAACACTCGCTCTGCGAAAACCCGCCGACGCTTATGCGACGAAGGTTGCGCAAATGCGCCGAGCCACCGAGTGCTCGACCAACGTCATCGGCAAGAGACCTTATATATGTACCCGAACTGCAATGAACCTCGACATCAATGACACCTGGCTCAGACATGCCAAAAACTTTAAAACCATGAATCGTCAACTCGCGTGCAGCACGCTCGACTTCAATGCCTTGTCGTGCAAGTTCGTGCAGACGAACACCGTCAACCTTAAGAGCCGACACCATCGGCGGAACTTGCGAAATTTCGCCAACGAAATTTTCTTTGACGACACGTTGCACGTCTTCGACACTGATGCTCGACATTTCGTGAGTCGCGGTCACCGTGCCAGATGAATCAAGAGTCGACGTCGCCGAGCCTAAAACGATTTGCGCTGTATATGTCTTATCGAGACCAGAAAGAAATGTCAGCAGCCGAGTTACATAGCCGACGCCAACCAACAACACGCCCGTCGCATCTGGGTCGAGCGTGCCGGCATGACCGATGCGACGTTCGCCGAGTTGCTTGCGCAAAACACTGACCACATCGTGACTCGTCATTCCTGACGGTTTGTCAACGATCACCAAACCATGTCGCGTTGGTGGCTTACGCCTCGCCACGAAAATTAACTCTCAGACTTCTTGTCACCAAAAAGTTCTCTGCGACGAATTTCATCTTGGCGCAAAACTTCATCGATGCGTTGTGCGGCCCGAATCGCATCATCAGGTCGAAACTGCAAAACCGGTGTACGCCGAGCACGAACTTGGTCGGCAATCACGCTCTGCAGACGTTTGCGGTGATCGTTTAGCGCTTCAAGAATCTGTTCGTCACCCTCAGCACCTTGCATCGAATCATAAAAAACAATGCCACGATTCATTTCAGAATCAACGTCCACAGTTGTGATCGTCACGAAGCCCAACCGATCGTCATCAATTTTGGTGAGTTCGTCGGCAATAACCTCGCGCAAGGTTTCGCTCAACCGAGCGGTTCGTGCGACGCGCCGCCGAGTGTCGGTGCGCGCTGATTTTGAGCGTCGTCGCTGATTAGCCATACGCCGTTTAGGATACGGAGGTCATGGGCGCAACTGCAGACACTCCGTCAACTGGCCGCGGAGGGTCAATACCTGCCTATCGATATAGCGCTTCGCTGGCCGCCGGTATCGAGCAAAAGTGGCAAGACCACTGGGAGCAAAACCGCACTTTTGAAGCACCCAACACGGCCGGGCCACTTGCTGACACAGCCGGAGTCGCCGGTCGCGAGAAACTTTTTATTCTTGACATGTTTCCTTATCCATCTGGGGCAGGCCTGCATGTCGGTCACCCACTTGGCTATATCGCAACTGATGTCTTCGGTCGCTTTAAGCGAATGACGGGCAAAAATGTTTTGCACTCAATTGGCTACGACTCGTTTGGTCTGCCTGCAGAACAACATGCAATCGTCACCGGCATTCACCCGCGAATCAACACTGAGTCGAACATCGCAAACATGCGCCGCCAACTTCGACGACTTGGCTTGGCCCACGACCAACGACGAAGTGTCAGCACCACCGACGAAAGTTATTATCGCTGGACACAATGGATATTTCTTCAAATTTTCAATTCTTGGTATGACGAGAAACTCAAAAAAGCACGCCACATCAGCGAACTTGAAAAAGAATTTGCTACTTCAAAACGACAACTGACTGCATCTCAATCGACAAAAGAATGGAACCAACTTTCAAAAGTTGAGCAGCGCAAAATTCTCGACGACTATCGCTTGGTCTATCTCGCCAACGCACCAGTGAACTGGTGCCCAGGTCTTGGCACAATTTTGGCCAACGAAGAAGTTACCGCTGAAGGTCGTAGCGACATCGGCAATTATCCTGTGTTCAAACGCAACATGCGCCAATGGACAATGCGCATCACTGCGTATGCCGATCGCTTGTTAGACGACTTAGATCGACTCGATTGGCCAGAGTCGATAAAACTCATGCAGCGCAATTGGATCGGCCGAAGTACTGGCGCGCGCGTGAGGTTTTCTTCTTCGGCTGGCGAGATCGAAGTCTTCACAACTCGGCCCGACACGCTTTTCGGTGCGACTTTCATGGTTCTGTCGCCCGAGCATCCGCTTGTTGATGCACTGACTACAAAATCGCAGCGCTCGGCCGTTGAAAAATATCGTGAGTCAGCGCGCAAGCTCAACGACAATGAACGCCAAAATGACGACCGCAAAAAAACTGGCGTCGACACTGGCGCAACTGCGACCAACCCAGTTACTGGCGAGCAAATTCCGGTTTGGATCGCCGATTATGTTTTGATGGGCTACGGCACTGGCGCGATCATGGCTGTGCCATCTGGCGACCAGCGCGACTTTGAGTTCGCTCGCGCCTACAACTTGCCAATTGTTGCGATTCAAATGCCGCCAAATGAGTGGTTTGCGAGCAATAACATTTCGCCAACCACCGATTGCACGCTTTGGCCATCTGCGTTTGTCGGCGAAGGCACTTTTATCAACTCGTCGAACAAAAATCTTTCGCTCGACGGCAAACGTTCGATGAGCGAAGCAATCGTGCAAGTTAACTCTTGGCTTGAAAAAAATAAGTGCGGTGAGTCGGCAATTACTTACAAACTTCGCAACTGGTTGTTTTCGCGACAGCGTTATTGGGGCGAGCCTTTTCCGATTGTTTATGACGAAAACGACATGCCGCATTCAGTGCCTGACGAGTTACTGCCCGTCAAACTTCCTGAACTCACCGATTTCAAGCCGCAAGCGCTCGACCCCAACGACGAAACAACTGACCCGATGCCGCCACTCGCACGAGTTACCGATTGGCTGAAAGTTGAACTTGATCTCGGTGACGGCAAAAAAACATATCGACGCGAAGTCAATGTGATGCCACAATGGGCTGGCTCGTGTTGGTATGAGTTGCGCTACCTCGACCCGACCAACAGCGAGCGCTTCGTCGACGCGCAAGTCGAGCGCTACTGGATGGGCCCGAAGCATGCTGGTCACACTGGTGGCGTCGACCTATATGTTGGAGGCGTCGAGCACGCAGTTTTGCACTTGCTTTATTCACGCTTCTGGCACAAAGTGTTGTTCGACCTTGGTCATGTCTCAAGCGAAGAACCGTTTCATAAACTTTTTAATCAGGGATACATTCAGGCGTACGCATATCGCGACTCGCGCGGTCAAACTGTGCCCGCTAACGAAGTTGTCGAGCAAAATGGCAATTACTTATTCGAAGGCGAAACTGTCGTTCGCGAATACGGCAAGATGGGCAAAAGTTTAAAAAATATCGTCACGCCTGACGAGATGTACGACGAGTTTGGTGCCGACACATTCAGACTCTACGAAATGAGCACCGGTCCACTTGATGCCAGTCGACCATGGAACACCCGCGATGTTGTCGGCATGCAACGCTTTCTGCAACGCACTTGGCGCAACATGGTCGATGAAGAAACTAATGAGCTGCATGTTTCCGATGAGCCGGCACCACTTGAGTTGCGTCGTGCCCTGCACCGTTGCATCGACGGCGTGCGCCAAGACATGGAGAACTTGCGATTCAATACCGCAATTTCAAAACTGATCGAACTCAATAATGCATTGACCGTGCATGTCAATGCTGTCGGCTCGACACCGCGTGAAATCGCGGTGCCGCTAACTCAAATGTTGTCTCCGCTGTGCCCTCACATCGCTGAAGAATTGTGGCAAAAACTCGGCACCCAGGCACCAATTACGTATGCAGCGTTTCCGGTTGCTGATCCCAAACTTTTGCTCAGCGAAACCATTGAGATACCGGTTCAGATCAACGGCAAACTGCGGACCCGTTTGGCTGCACCTGCAGACATCTCAGACGACGAATTGCGAGCACTCGCACTCGCCGACGCAAAAGTCATCGCCGCACTAGCCGGCGCCACTCCGGCCAAAATCGTCATCGTCCCCAAACGCCTAATCAACTTCGTCCTCTAAATTGCGTTAGTCGCTAGTTTAAAAATTTGGCGGCGCGGTTGAGCGCGGCGAAGTCGACTGACTTGAACATCAGCAAAATCACGCGATCGACACCCCAACTTCGCCAAACATCTAAGCGCGGGTCGTCGCCACGCAATAGCGCCTCGTCGTAATGCTCCCAAACTGAAACCGTAAAAGGTTTGTCTATCCCCGAATTATCGTGTGCGAGTTTTGCTGCTGCCAAAAATTCACCAGCCTGATCATGGCTGGCGCGAATGTTTATGCCATTCGTGCGCTCGCCTGCAATTTTTGCCAGCGCAACACTGTTGGCGCCAATAATCACATCTGGTTTCGGGTTCGCAATCGGAAACGCTGCAAGTTCGGCACGTCGTGCTGGCGACCACATTTCATTCATTACATCGAGAGCCTCGATAACTGCAGCATGACGGTCAGCGAGTTTGGCAGGAGGCAACAAACCAATTGCTCTGCGTTCAGCAGCAAACGGACTATTCGGTGACGAGCCCGCACCCAAACCCAAAACGAATCGTCCACCAGAAATCTGTTGCATTGTCGCCACACTGTTGGCGAGAATCGCAGGGTGACGGTTGCCGACATTTACAACTAGCGGCCCGAGTTCTATCTTTGAAGTCACACCGGCAAGTGCGCCGAGCAATGTAAAACACTCAGGCATGTCGGGTGCGCGCATAACATCGCCTGCAAGATGGTCGACTGTCCACAAAGTTTTGAATCCTGCGGCCTCAGCTGCCACCGCAGCATCGCGTGCGATCGGCCAAATTGAATTGCCTGGGTTGATTTGCAGGTCAAAACGCATGACTGAAGGCTAATTGGTAGGATTTGTCCATGAATACGCAGACTGCGACGATCAAACCAAATCTCGCAGTTGTTGATGGCAAGACTGCACCACTCAGCGAAATTCTCGAAATTCTTGACCGCGATGGCGGTGTGATCGTGCACAACATGCTGAGCCCCGAAGTCGTAGCGCGAATGCTCGAAGAACTCAAAACGACTACAACTTCGACACAGATCGGCCCAAAGACAAGCCACGAGCTCGTCAATCATTTTTGGGGAGAGCAAACCAAGCGGTTCACACGCCTCGCGCAACGCTCACAAACTTTTGCCGACGAGGTGCTCGTGCACCCGATTTTGCTCGGCGTCGCCGATGCTCTGCTCAAACCACATTGCGCGAGTTACTGGATGAACACCGGCCAAATGATGATCGTCATGCCAGGCGGAAACCCGCAATACATGCATCGAGACTCTGACGACTGGCCGACCATGAATACGCCGACAACATCGATTTGCCAAATTAGTTGCATGCTCGCGCTTTCTGATTTCACAACCGAAAACGGTGCGACACGTGTTGCGCCCGGCAGCCACAAATGGACCGACTACAAGCGTGAGGCCACCGAAGACGAAATCACACAAGCAGCAATGCCACTCGGCAGCGGCATGATCTACACCGGAAAGGTTCTTCACAGCGCAGGTGCCAACAAAACAAAAAACGAAGCCCGCTTCGGCCTTCACATGTCATATATATATGGCTGGCTCACACCCGAAGAAGCAGGTTGCCTTGGCGTCACCGAAGACCGCGCAAAAACATTGACCCCTCTACAACAACGCCTGCTCGGCTATCGCTGTTACGACGGGTCAGATCTAAATGGCGGTCGACTCTGGACAGTCGACTACGAAGATATTCCAACTGGTTTAGGGTGGAAAACCAAATGACCGAAAAAGAAATCAACGGGCTCAGCGAAAGTTTTAACCGCGAAGAATACAACTCGCCCGAAATCTTCAACCGCGAAATGCAAAAGATCTACGGCACGAATTGGTGCTTTGCTGGCATCAGTGAAGAACTCAACAAAGTCGGTGATCGCCTGGTAGTCGACATTGGCAACGAAAGCATTCTGATTTTGCGCAATCGCGAAAATCAACTGCGCGCCTATTACAACGTTTGCCAGCACCGCGGTTCGCAACTTTGCGATGCAAGCGGTTCTGGTTTCGGCGCGGCGATTACTTGTCCGTATCATTCGTGGAGCTACTCGGTTGAAGGCGCACTCGTCGCCACCCCACTGCATGAAAAAGATTCGATTGATCGCTCGACTTTGGGTTTGAAACCAGTCAATGTTGACGAATGGCAAGGGGCGATTTTTGTTTCGCTCGACCCCAATGCCCCACCTTTAACGACATGGCTTACTGACCACTACTCACTGCCACGCGAGCTTGAAAAATTTAATCTTGCAACCCTCAAAAATGCGCGAACCACGATTGACGAAGTCAAAGCCAATTGGAAGGTGCTCGCCGAAAACTACAGCGAATGCTTGCACTGTGGTGTCGTGCACCCCGAGCTCGTCGATCTTGTGCCTGTTTATAAAACCGGCAAAACAACTCAAGAAGATCGCTCCGATTGGGGTGTGAGCCTCTCGCCTGGAGCTACCTCGTTGTCTTTCAAGAAAGACGAAAACCTGCCGTTATTGCCCTCAATGGATGATCTGGACGACTATTCGGTTTTCGGTGCGTATGTCTACCCAAATATGTTGATTGACATCTCACCGACAGTCGCAGTTTTCACTCGTTACGTGCCTCGCTCGGCAACGCACACGACTATTTATACGTATTACCTGTTTCCGAAAGAAGTTGTCGATAATCCTGAGTTTGATCTTGAGCCGACTATTAGTTTTAGCGACTTGGTCAACCAACAAGATATTTCAGTGTGTGTTCGAGTGCAGCGCGGTGTGGCTTCACGTTCGTTCAGCAACGCCTACCACACAAATATGGAGCGCTACTGCAAGCAACTCATTCGTCGCTATCGCGCTGAAATCAGTTAAAACTACCTGCGACAAAAACCTCTGAGTTGCGCTCGCTCATAGATTCGATCACCTCTGCAAGTTGCGAAAGATTCTGCAAGAACACATCGCCATGCGCGCGTGTATGAGCAACTGAAAGTGTGAGCGACTCGCTCTTGCCCCACGGCGCCAAAAACACTCCGCGGTTAAATTGCTTTAAATAATTCAGGTGCATCGCACCTGTGCTTACTTCTAGAAAGTCACGATAGTTTTTTGCTGGCTCAGCGCAGAAGACAACCGATACTTTGAAACCAAACTGATATCCGTGTGCACCTTGTCCGCGACTTTGCAAAGTCGATACAGCGTGTTTCAAAATATATGCACCCACATCGTTGGCTTGCGCATACGCGTCGTCGGTCAATACTTCAGTCAGAACGGCTTTTGTTGCAGCCATCGTCAATGGGTTGCCATTAAAAGTTCCGACTTGGCTATAACTGCCATTCGCGATTGCCGACATCACTTCAGTCGTGCCACCGATTGCACCACATGGCAAGCCACCTCCCAATGCTTTAGCAAGACAAATTATGTCTGGAGTAACGCCGTACATTGCAGTTGCGCCACCTTGGTGAATCACTAAACCAGTTTTAACTTCGTCAAATGTCAAAAGCGCGCCATGTTGATGAACCAACTTCTTTACCGCCGCCAAATACCCCGGTTGTGGCACGATTATGCCTGCGCCCATCAAAATTGGTTCGAAAATCATTCCGGCAATTTGGCCGTCGTATTCAGCAAGCACATGTCTCAGCGCGTCAATGTCATTAAATGGCACGATACGAACACAATCGGCAATCGCTTGCGGAATTCCGGCGCCTGGGGTGAGCCATGGTTTGTCGGCGGGGCCAAGTTCTTGCGCCGAGCGAAAAATTGAAATCGCGACAGAGTCGTGGTGGCCGTTGTACGAGCCTTCAACTTTTATGATCAAATCGCGACCCGTGATTGCGCGCATCAAGTGCACGGCGTCCATCGTCGCTTCTGTTCCTGAGTTGCAAAATCTCCACTGCGGCAAACCAAATCTGCGCGACAACTCTTCGGCAACGACTATCGAGTCGGGTGTGGGTTGGGCAAAGTGCGTGCCCTGTGTTACGCGCTTTTGCACGGCAGCAACCACGCTCGGATTCGCATGACCAACAATGTTGGCGCCATAGCCGGCATGAAAGTCGATGTATTGGTTGTCGTCCACATCCCAAACGTATGCACCTTCGCCATGACTGACCCATACTGGGGTCGGTCGCGAACTTGCCCAACTCGACGGCACACCACCAGGAATTGACAACGAGGCTCTCTCGTGGAGGGCAACCGACTTAGGTACCCGACGCAGAAATGTTTGCTCTTCGGCCTCGATTATTTGGTCGAGCGAACGCATGTTGCTAAGTTTAGTCCATGACCAACCAACCATTTAGACCAATGGGGCGTCGCGACTTCTTGCGAAACCTCGCCATAACTTCGGGTGCGATCACAATTGGCGGTTCGTTGCTTGCTGCCTGCGGTGGTTCATCATCAACTGAGTCGAGTGGCTTATCAATCGGCACGCCACAAAACCCAGTGAAGTTACCAGTAACAACTGACGCAATTGCCGATGGTTTGCCAAACGAGTCGGGCACACTCGAGGTTCTCAACTGGGCCGACTATCAGAACCCCGAGTCGATCGCAATTTTTGAAAAAGAATTTGGATGCAAAGTTGTGACCAGCATCTACGACACAGAAGAAGCTGCCATCGCCAAGTTGCGCAATGGCACTTTCAAACCAGACCTAATCCTTGGCATGACAGATACCGGGTTGGCAAAACTTATTGCTGCCGATTTGCTTCAGCCGCTCAACAAGTCGTACATTCCAAATTTTGGCAATGTGATTAGCGGATTACGAAGTCCTTATTACGATCTCGACTCGCAATACACAGTGCCGTATTTTATTTATGGCAACGGCATCGGCTATCGAACCGATCGCATTGACAAGAATGCATTTGCGAGCAACGGCTATGACACGCTTTGGGATTCGCAGTTCAAAGGCAAAGCCGGAGTGCTCGACTCATACCGAGACACATTGACAATGGCGATGTTTCGTGCGGGCAACTTCGACGCCAACACGGCTGATGCGGCAATCATTCAAAAAGCTGGCGATGATTTAGTTGCATTGCGTGAGGCGACTAATCCAAAAGTTGATATTTTGGCGTACACAGAGATTCCTTCTGGCAACCGCGACATCAACTTCACTTGGTCTGGTGATTTATTCACTGCATTGCAATATCTTCCAGAAAATGAGGCGCCAGATGTTTTGGGCTTTTGGTATCCAGAAAAGACGGTGGCCAAGAATGACTTCATGTGCATCACCAAGAGTGCGAAGGCGCCCGTGCTTGCGCATCAACTAATCAACTTCTTGAGTGACACAGATAACGCATTGCTCAACCGTGAGTACGTTGGCTACCAGCCCGCGCTTGAATCAATAACAGTTGATCTTCTGATCTCGAGTGGCACAATCCCCGAGTCGTTGATCGATGCATTGGTCACGCCAGAAAAATACGAGGCCGGCCTCGCCCAAGTTTCACTTGAGCCAGCAGTCGATGCTCTGTGGCTCGACCAATGGACACGCTTTACCGCTGGCTGACGCAAATTAAATTGAATAAATCACCTCGCCTCTGGGCGGGATTTGCAATTCCCGGCACGGTGTGGCTGATCGTGCTTTTCGCGATTCCGTTTTACGCAGTGGCGTGCGTCGCATTTGGCACGATCGACCCGGTCTTTCGTGACGCCGTGCCGCAATGGAACCCGCTGTCATGGAATTTCGTGCAAGCACAACAAATTTTCACGAGTCTTGCGACAGGCCCGCTACAAGGTGTGGCGATTCGCACAGTTGTTTACGTTGTATGTGCGATGAGCCTGAGTTTTGTCATCGGGTTTCCGATCGCATATTTTTTGGCACGGCACGCCGGCAAGCGCAAAATTCTTTTGCTGGTGCTGATCATCGTGCCGTTCTGGGTCAACTATCTAATGCGCATGTTGGCGTGGGTCAATTTGCTTAGCGTCGATGGTTTGTTCACTCGTTTCATGCGCATATTCGGGGTCAACTACAACTGGCTTGACGGCTCACCTATCACGGTGATTCTTGGCTTGGTCTATGGCTATATTCCGTTTTTGATTTTGCCGCTCTATGCGACACTCGAGCGTCTTGATTGGCGATTAGTCGATGCGGCACGCGATCTCGGTGCGAACTCACGGCAAGCCTTTCGATTAGTGACTTTGCCAATGTCAAAAGCCGGTTTGGTCGCCGCCGGAATCTTGATCGCTTTGCCGATGTTCGGCGATTACTACACGAATGATCTGCTTTCACGCTCACCAAGCACCGAAATGATCGGCAATCAAATTGACTTCTTTTTGAATGCCAGTTCTCAACCGCAAAATGGCGCACTGCTTGTGCTCGCACTTTCGTTGTTCTTGCTGCTGTTTATGTCGTTCTATCTGCGCAGCACTCGGCAACAAACCCGACAAGTGACGAGATAACCCAATGGCTCACGCAACAAACCATCGCAACCTGTCGCTTAAATTTCTAATTTGGGGATACATCATCTGGAGTCTCGTACCAGTTTTAATCGCTGTGATTTATTCTTTCAACGACGGTCGAAGTCGCACAGTTTGGCAAGGCTTCTCGCTTCGCTGGTGGATCACCGACCCATACGCCTCAATCTTTCGCAACGATGAAACCCGAAATGCGATTTCGAACTCGCTCGTGTTGGCGTTCGCGACGATACTTGTTGTCACTCCGCTCGGCATTGCTTTGGCGATCGGTTCACAGCGCATTCGTGGTCGTAGTGCAAATTTTGTCCAAGGTTTGACATCAACGCCGCTGATTACTCCCGAAATTGTCGTCGGTGCCGCATTGCTCCTAACTTTCACCCGTTTATTTACCGCTGTGCCACTCGGGTTCGTTGCCCAGTTGTTGGGCAACGTCACGTTTTCACTGGCCAGCGTCGTCGTCATCGTGAGAGCACGACTCGTTTCAATCGGCGCATCATTTGAAGAAGCAGCGAGAGACCTTGGCGCCACCAGATGGCAAGCGTTGCGCTTCGTGCTTTTACCAATGCTCTGGCCATCAGTTATGGCCAGTCTCGTGGTTGTTTTCGCAACTGTGATCGACGACTTTGTGATCACAAGTTTTCTCTCTGCTGGTGTCAGTTCTGAGACGGTGCCACTGCGTATTTATTCGTCAGTGCGTGGTGGTGCGACGCCAGCACTCAACGCCCTTGCAACTCTTCTCGTTCTGACTTCATTCGCTGTGTTGATTATCGGATTGTTCGGTCTGTCGACCTGGCGCAAGCGACACGGTGAACGCGGCGGACTGAGAGCAGCGCTTGCCGATGTCACCCAAATAAACAGCTAAATCGAAAGCGGCAGAACACGCACGGCGTCGGGCAGAACATCGATCGTCGTGACTTGACCCGCACTAAGACTCGCCGAAGTTTCATCGTTCGCAACTTCTGCGTTGATAGTTTCGGTGCCTACTTTAAGAGCAACACGCAGGCTTGAACCCGCAAAAGTAACTCGTTCGATCATCGCCTTGTGCGAGCCCGAACCAATTCGAATACGCTCTGGTCGAATCATCATCATGCCTTTGCCCAATGGTGCTGATTCAGAACAAACAAATTTCTCATTGGCAAACTCGACCACGCCGCGCGCGGTTACCTCGCCGGCAATCAAGTTTGCGGCGCCAATGAACTGAGCCACTTCAACCGAGTTGGGTGATTCATAAAGTTCGCGTGGCGCACCAACTTGCATCAATCGACCAGCGCGCATCACGCCGATGCGGTCACTCATTGTGAAGGCTTCATGCTGATCGTGCGTGACGTAAATAAATGTGATGCCGATTTGACGTTGCAAGGTCGCTAGTTCAATCTGCAATCTGGCGCGCAACTGTGCATCGAGCGCACCAAGTGGTTCATCGAGCAACAAAACACTTGGCTCAAGTATCAGTGCACGAGCCAATGCAACACGTTGTTGCTCGCCACCCGAAAGTTGGTGCACTCGACGCTCGCTAAAACTGCCCAGTTGCACTAGTTCAAGCGCTTCGCCAACTCTTTGATCTTCAGGCTTCGTATTCTTCGTGAACTTATTTTCGAAGCGCAGACCGAACTTGACGTTTTCTTTGACATTGAGATGTGGAAACAATGAGTAGTTCTGAAAAACCGTGTTTAACGGCCGCTCCTCTGGCTCGTCGCGGGTTACATCGCGGTTGTCGATAAATACGCTGCCGCTGTCAGGCTGCTCAAAGCCACCGATCATGCGCAAGGTCGTTGTTTTGCCACAACCCGACGGCCCCAACATCGAGAAAAACTCGCCTGCTTTAATTTCTAACGAGACGTCATTAACGACAACTCGGTCTCCGTACGACTTAAATAAATTCTTGAGAGTTACCGCGCCGTCTAGTTCAACTGTTGACATATTTGATCCCCAAAAAATTTTAGGCGCGCATGGTTTCTATATTGCCATCGACGGGCAAAACCTGACCAGTAATGAACCTGGCGGCAGGCGAACTTAGAAAAACTGCCGCTGCGGCAATATCTGTCGCGTCGATGAAAGTCTTCATCGAAACTTGGTTCTCGTAGCCGGTACGAATACTTTGCGGGCTCACGCCGGTTGCAGCCGCTTCGCGCTCGATCACCCCGTCCATGCGTGGGCCACTGACCGAGCCGGGGCAAATCGCATTACATCGAACACCGTCGGCGCCGAGCTCCATCGCCCAAGATTTTGTTAGGCCGATAATGCCCCACTTTGCAGCGACATATGGTGAGCGCAACGGATAGCCAAAGATGCCAGCGCTTGTTGAAATGTTGATGATCGAACCGCAAGTTTTTAGCAACATCGGCACGGCGGCTTTAGTGCAGCGAAATGTGCCACCCAGATTTATGCGCACACACTCGTCGTATGCGTCGGCATCCATTTCGTCGACGCGGGCCGTGGGGCCTGGCACGCCGACATTGTTTACTAATACGTCTAGACCGCCGAGGTCGCGTTGAATCGCGGCAAACATTGCATCGACATCGCGCGAGTTAGAAACATCGCAAACATAATTCGGTTTAGTCGAGTTGTTTACATCACACACGACAACACGTGCACCGGCGTGTGTCATTGCATCGGCGATTGCTTTGCCAATGCCCGAACCGCCACCCGTCACCAACACCCGCAAACCATTTAGCGAAAAATCTTGCGAATTTGTGCTCGTTGCCATTGAGTAAAACTTAGTCTCACCGAGAAACATCACCGAATTCAAAAGTGGAGCTAAGGGGATTCGAACCCCTGGCCTCTTCCATGCCATGGAAGCGCTCTACCAACTGAGCTATAGCCCCAAACGACTTCTTTACGCTACCCGACCA
>JANRBC010000026.1 GCA_030727685.1 Ilumatobacteraceae bacterium | reverse complement strand
TGTTTTGGTTTGTCGCCACTGCTATTTGGTCGGTCTGGTTCGTTTTTCGCGACCCAAAATTTGATTATCGTCTGCTAGCGATTGCTGCGCTTGCGCCTGATTTGATTGACGGGTTGCGCGGCTCAATCGGTCCACTTCACAGTGTGGTTACTAGCATTGCCGTGCTATTCGTGATTATGGTTGCAACTGCGGGGCGAAAACCGAGTCGTCAGCGTTTGCTTGCCATACCGATCGGCATGTTTATCCATTTGATTTTTGATGGAGCGTTTTCGAATGCTGAAACTTTTTGGTGGCCATTGATGGGCGCGAATTTGAGCGAAGAGCCGTTGCCGTCTGTCGAGCGTGGGTTGTTTAACTTGCCACTTGAGATCGCCGGAATAGTTGGTTGTATCGTCGTGTGGCGTTATTTCTCGCTCGCTGACAAATCTCGACGGACGAGTTTTATCAAAACGGGTTCGCTGAAGCGCGGCTGATGAAGTTGAGCGAGTAAAAACAGTGAGTCGGTCTATAAGCGGGATTTTGTAGCACCAGCAGTTTCCTGCTGATACCGACGACCATCCATCTATGCGGCCTACCCGAGGGTTGCTCGAAAGCGAACGGACAGTTCATACCCTCTGCGCGGCCTTGCTTCAAGTGACGTACCGAGCCGCAGTTGTTGCCAACCACGCTGGTGCGCTCTTACCGCACCGTTTCATCCTTACCTGTGAAGAGTCTTGCGACGCTTCCATCGGCGGTTTGTTTTCTGTTGCACGTAATGTCAGGTTTCCCCAACCTGGCTCTCGCCAGCACTTTGTCCTGTGAAGTCCCGACTTTCCTCAATGTTGCAATGCGAACACCGCAACACCGCGGTCGACCGACCGACTCACCGTTGCTTTAAGTGTATTAGCGAATTTATTCGCTCAGCAAGAGACGCTGTCGTAAACAAGCGAGTTCAAACTCGGTGTTTCGAGCAGCAAAGTCGTTCGTGAGCCGTCTGCTTTTGGCGCCCCAACTGTCAATTGAATGTTGGCCTGCGAGCCGAATGCAGTCGGAATCGCTGCGATGTTTGGCTTGCCGGTGGTGGGGTCATTTGTCGGACCCATTGACGCGATGCCCGGGTTCAACACCTGAGCCAACAGCGCTGCATGTCGTGATTCTTGCTGACCGATACGAATGGCGTCGGCGCGCAATTTTGGATCTGAAATTAATTCGACTACACCTTGGTAGGTCTGTGCGGCGAGGTTCTCGAGCGCGTGTGCAAGAGCGATGACATCGACGCCGACATTTTCGTTTTTGTCATCGGTGATTAGTGCGAGGGCCGGCGATAAATACAAATCGTTGATGCGAACATTGGCGCAACGGTGTTCTTTGCCGCCGATAGCCCGAATCAAACTATTTACGGCATCGGCATGTTCTTGATGATCATCGCGGAATCGTTTGGCGACATCAGTCGCAGCAGCGAGGTCTCCGGTGAATACGCCAAGACCAAGAGCCGCCGTGTATGTGTCGATCGCGTTGTATTCAAGGGATGCTGCAGTGCGCAACAAAACTTCGTCGGTAACTTCGGCTTCTGCCAATGCTGTGGTCGACGGAGATTGGCCAAGACGGGCAATGGCGCCATCATCGACCACACCGGCCTGTTTGCCACATGCAGCCAAGACCAAACCTGATGCCAAAGACAAACCACTGAGGCGCAATAATTCACGACGACTTAACTGGCTCATTGTGTCACCAACGACTGGGCTGTGTTTTCGAGTGCGAGATCTAAATTTGTCGACGTTAATGATGCGAGCATGGCTGCATGGCGTGCTTCGACCGTGGTGATCGAAGCGAGTAGCGCGGCGTGTTTGGCTGATTCAAGTCGTTCGATTATTGCCGTGTGAGTGGCAATCGCAGTGTTTTCGAGTTCAAGCAGTGTCGACCACAATTGGCTCGCGTCAGAAAGAAGTGCAAAAAACTTGGTGTAGGCCTCAGCATTGCGTTCGGTTGCTGCACGCTTGCTAAGCACTCCGTTAAGCGTCTGCTCGTAGGCAGTGTGGTGGCTATGCATTAATTCGAGTAGAGCTTGCTCTTGTTCAGATTTAGATTTTCTCGAAACTGCGCTGGCGTAGATATCTCGTGCTGCCAGTTCAAGGGCCTGGGCTGCGACGAGAAGGCTGATGTCGTTATCAGAAAGCATTCAATAAATCTAGACGAACTTAGAAGTCAAGGCTTGACAGAGCGGGGATCCAATTGCGTGCGCGAGAAATCGCCTCGTGCCATTGTGCGCGATCGAGATCTTTATCTGGGCTCACGATTTGCGCAGGTTTCCATGTGCTGGTCGCGTCGTTTATTGACGGCCAAAACGAAACTGCAACACCGGCCAAGAATGCTGCGCCAAGGGTTGTGGCTTCGGTAACGGGTGAAACTTCGACGTTGCGTCTGGTTGCATTGGCGAGTGCTTGCACGAAAGTTGGGTTACGGCTCATGCCACCATCAATGCGAACCGAGTTAACTTCGAGTTGTGTCGCGGCTACAACTGCGTCAACCATGTCGGCCCCGCGGTGGGCAATGCCTTCAAGCACAGCCCGAACAACATGACTGCGTGAAGTGCCGCGCGTGATACCAAGTAGCGTGCCGCGAGCGCCATAATCCCAGTGCGGCGTGCCGAGACCAAAAAGTGCAGGCACGAATAAAACGCCCGCACTGTCAGAAACTTGGGCAGCAATTTTGTGACTGTCTTCAGGTGAATTGATGAGTTTGAGATCTTCGCGAAGCCAGTCGATGTTGGTGCCGGCCGCGAGCATTATCGCTTCAGACGCCCAAAAAGTTTTCTCGTTGTCTCGGTAAGCAACGATCGGGTATGTGCCGTGATCATTGCGAGCAAATTTTGTTGGTCCGTTCTGGCCGGTGAATGTGTTCAGCATGCCTCCGGTGCCGAAAGTGATTTTTGTTGCACCGCTGGTGATGCACGCTTGACCAATTAATGATGATTGTTGATCGCCGATTAATGACGTAATCGGTGGCGCACCTGGCAAAGCGGTTGCGTTGCCGATAACGCCCAAAGATGTGACAATTTTAGGAAGCGTCGAAATGTCAACACGAAGAATTTCGCACAGACGTGGCGACCATGACTGTGCATCAAGTTCGCAGAGCCCCGTCACAGCAGCATTGCTTGAGTCGGTGACGTGTAGTTGATTGTTTGAAAGTGTTGCAGCAATAAATGAGTCGACTGTGCCGATGCAGACATCATGATGATCGATCTTGTTTGCATCGATGTAGTGCCTCAACATCCATGCTGCTTTGGTTGCTGTTTGATTTGGGGCGAGCTTGATGCCGTGTTCAGCGTGGGCAGTTATGCATTCACCGACAGTACGAAGATCTTGCCAACCTAGGGCGGGCCCAAATGGCTTGCCTGTTGACTTGCTCCACATCACAGTAGATGCACGTTGATTTGTGATACCGACTGCGACAATCTTGTCGGTCTTTTGCGATTGTTCGATGGTTAGATTGCAAACGCGCAATGCGGCCTCAGCCAATTTTTGAGCGTCAAATTCGACAAGCCCCGGAGTCGGAGTATCGGGGCGACATGCTTCATAATTTAAAAAGTGCAATGAGCCGTCATGACGAACTAATCCGGCGCGCAGACCGCTTGTGCCAATGTCAATGACCAGAACGCCCAATTTTTAACCTCTCGATATTGTGTTGCTTAAATTTTGTATTCGCCGCGCTTTGAGGCAATACCGAATTTGCCCGGGTTCAAAATATCTTTCGGGTCAAGAGCACCTTTTATAGATGCCAAAACGTCGTGCGCAGAACCGAGCGCTCGCTTCATGTATTTCGCGCGGTTGATGCCTACGCCGTGATGGTGAGTCAGATTTGCACCAGATTGCAGAGCGGCATTCTGAGCAGCATCCCAAATTTGAGAGTAGGCGAGTTCAACTGATTGAAGATCTTTGGTGCTTGGTTCAGCAACGAACGTGAAGTAAATGCACGCGCCGTCAATATAACTGTGCGAGATATGGCAAGACGCGCTGCGCGCACCAGTGACCTGCATTATCGAACTCTTTACAGACTCGGCGACTTGGTTCACTCGCGACCATGCGACTGCAACTTCCATGGTGTCGATAACAAAACCTTTTTTCGAAAGAATTTGCAAGCCGCTTGTGTCGTTGCGATGGCTGAGCCAGTTGTCGACAAGTTGAGTTTCGGCAGTTTCACCGTCATTTGATTGCGCTGCCTCGGCGACTATTTCTATTGTCGCATTAACTAATGTCTCGACGCCTTCATCGAGGATCAAAAGTGTGCAGGTCGTGCCGTCGCCGCCGTGGCTGCGCTTGCTTTCGCGCTCATCGTAAAGCCGCAAAACTGCCGGAGTTGCACCGTGACGCACAGCAGAACGCATCGTTTCGACAGCAGCAGCAAACGACTTAAACCGAAATGCTGCCTTTTTTGTGCAACTTGGCAACGGGTGCGCACGCAACCAAACTTTGGTAATGATGCCCAGGGTTCCTTCGCTGCCGATAAACAAAGACGTCAGGTCTGGTCCGGCGGCACCCGCTGGTTCAGTGCCAGTCAAAATAACCGAGCCATCAGCGAGAACTACTTCGAGACCAGCAACCATGTCGTCGATTTTTCCGTAGCGTGTCGAAAATTGGCCTGCACCACGCGAGCCAATCCAACCGCCAACAGTCGAAATATCGAATGACTGTGGAAAGTGGCCAACAGATAGTTGGTATTTACCGTTGATCTCATTTTCTAGGTCTGGGCCAAAAGTTCCGGGTAGAACTTCGATCAAGCCCGAAAGTTGGTCGACGCTGACAACGCCGTGCAAGTCAGTCGTGTCGATTACAACGCCAGCAAAAAGTGGCACGGCTGCACCACAGACACCTGAGCGCCCACCAGACACTGTTACGGGCACCGAATTTTTCGCACAAAGTGCAACGACTTCGCTGACTTGATTCGTCGAAGTTGGGCGGCAAACTGCGCCGGGGCGTCGAGTCGTCATGCCACTTAGCGCCCAATGCATTGCCAGTGGCCACCAATCACGAGCGTGTTCGACCAAATCGGTAGTTGAAGTTGAACTTGGGCAGATTTTGTCGAGCGAACTCAAAAAATCAGTCGGCAACTGTGTGGCGACTGTATCTATTCTGTCGGTGACATTGTCAATTGAGTTCGAAAATTCAATCGGCGATGAAGGTTTAGTCGTCATGGGTTATTGCAACTGAAGCGCTGCATGATCTTCGTCTGCACACGAATTGCTGTAATGCAGAACTTGATTGTTAATTTCTTGCTCGCTCCAACCCAACAGCGGAGCGATTAACTCGGCAACACTTCGGGCACTAGCGACACTCGCGCGGCGATTAATGATGCGTGCTCGTGTTCGGCGCGACAAAATATCGTCAAGTGTTCGAGCCATCTCGTATTGCACCGCAAAGACAGCCTCGGCCCGTAAATAGGGCAGACCTTCAGTCAATGGTTCGCCCAAACTTGGGTCTTGTTTGATCATCGAGATGATCGTTTCAGTCTCGCTACCGAAGCGCGCATAAAGATGCATCGCCTTCGTATCTGAGGTTTTTCCGGCATTAGATTCTGCGCCAATAACTTTTAAGTTCTTGGTCTTGCACCGCGCAGTCTGATTAAGTGCGATTAAAACTTCGTCAACGGTGTCTTGAGCCATCTTTCGATAAGTCGTCAACTTGCCACCAGCGATAGTGATCACGCCAGAATTTGATTTCGAAACTTTATGGCGTCGCGACAAGTCGGCTGTTCGCGAGCTGATTTTTTCACCGCTAACACTTTTCACGAGTGGACGTAAACCAGACCACACTGCGGTCACATCATCGGCAGTTATTTTCGTAGTCACGGCGGCATTCAGCGCCTTGAGAACGTAGTCGATGTCGATGCGTGTGCAGTGAGGGTCGTCGATTGAACCTTGATAATCAGTATCTGTCGTGCCGACATATGTGTACTGAAAAGTTCCGTCATAATTTGAAATCCACGGAACCAAAAACAGACTTCGTTTGTCACCAGGCACCGGAATGACTACAGCAATATCGTTTCGTACGAGACTCCAGGGCACTGTTAAGTGGACACCCTTCGCCGGGCGAATTGATTCTGGGTTCTTGCCTGCATCGGTTGTCATAACTTCGTCAGACC
This sequence comes from Ilumatobacteraceae bacterium, assembly GCA_030727685.1. GTDB lineage: Bacteria > Actinomycetota > Acidimicrobiia > Acidimicrobiales > Ilumatobacteraceae > BACL27. Next base: position 2,344 of record JANRBC010000026.1, on the reverse strand, counting down.
AAACTCCGGCGGCGTTTACAACGGCTCGTGCTTTGATCTCGAAGGCCTCGCCGTCGTGTGGTTTCACAACTGCTCCGCAGGCCCGGCCGTGCGAATCGTGCAGAATCTTTTCGACTCTGGTGTAATTCAAAACCGACGCGCCGTAACTGGCAGCAGTGCGTGCTAAGGCGATGCAGATTCTCGCGTCGTCAGCCATCGCATCGAAATATAAATATGCCGAGCCGAGCCGTTTGCGTTCCATCGTCGGCAAGTGAGTAAAGGCTTTGTCGGCTTTTAGTCGGCGGTGAAATTTGCCGATTCGCCAACCACCGGTCAGGTCATACATCCATAAAGCACTGCCGAGCGCACGCGCAATTTTGCGTGACACAACACCATCGCGCTTCAAGATCGGAATCATGAATGGCAACGTCTGTACCAAGTGTGGCGCGTTGCGCTTGAGTCGATGTCGTTCATGCAAGGCTTCGTAAACGAGCGCAACCTCGCCCTGTTGCAAATATCTGACGCCGCCGTGAATCAACTTGCTGCTTTTGGACGATGTACCCGAAGCGAAGTCATCGCGTTCGACGAGTGCAACTTTTAATCCGCGGGTAACCGCATCAACGGCGACGCCAAGGCCCGTGATTCCGCCGCCAATTACGAGTACGTCGAATTGTTCATTCTTGGCGTGCTCTAAATAGCCACGACGCTCGGCTTGAACATTGACGACTGGCATTGTTTTAGCCTAAACGAGGACATGAATTTTTAGTGGTTCGTGAGATTGTTAATTCGCATTGCCGATTGGCATTGTGTAGCACCCAAGTTCTAGTCTTTGCCTGGCGAGAACAAGGGGGTTCGAGTGCCTGAATTTGATTTGTCTTGGCGCAGCAGTAGTGCTTGCCAGGGTCTTGACCCCCAGATTTTCTATCCAGATAACGAAGAAAACTGCAGTCAGGCAAAATCAGTCTGCAGTGAGTGCAAAGTGCGCATAGCGTGTTTGTCATATGCACTCGATAATCGTGAGAAGCAAGGCGTTTGGGGCGGCACATCTGCCCGCGAGCGTCGCAAAATGCTGCGCACCCGCCGCAGCGCCTAAGAGCGTTTTCGCATGAGCGAGATCGATGCTGCTGGTTCTTGGCCGCAGGTCATCTCGCAACTCTTGGCCGGCAAAGATCTAAGTGCTAGTCATGCCGGTGCGGCCATGCGTTCGGTGCTCTCAGGTGAGGCGACTCCTTCGCAGATAACGGCATTCATTGTTGCGCTTCGTGCCAAGGGCGAAACTGAAATCGAACTTGAAGGCATGTTGGCCGAAGTTCGTCGCGCCGCAGAGCGAGTTTTTCTACCTGAGCAAATTTCGCTAGGCGCACTTGACATCGTGGGTACGGGTGGCGATCACAGCCATTCGGTAAATGTTTCGACAATGGCGGGTCTAGTTGTCGCTGGTGCAAAAATTCCGGTTTGCAAACACGGCAGTCGAGCATCGTCTTCAAAGAGCGGTGCCGCCGATGTGCTCGAGGCGTTGGGTGTTGCAATCGAACTAGACGGCATTGGTGTTGTCAAATGTGTTGAAGAGACTGGTTTTGGTTTTTGCTTCGCGCAAAGATTTCATCCGGCTTTCAGATTCACTGGTCCGTCGCGCCGCGAAATCGGTGTGCCGACGGTTTTCAATCTGCTCGGGCCAATGGCCAACCCAGCACAGATTTCGTTTATGGTCGTCGGTGTCGGCGACCCGTTAGCAGCCAATGTCATGGCCAAAGCAATTACGACTCGTGGCGTAAAACGTGCATGGGTTGTACATGGTCATGGCTCGATGGATGAACTTTCACTCAGCGGACCATGCCCCGTGGTCGAAGTTGATTCCGGAAAAATGCGCGAGTTTGAAATCAACGCAGCATCGCTTGGTCTCGCGCATGCAGATGTTGCTGCGGTGCGCGGCGGTTCGCCAAAAGATAATGCCAAAATTTTCCGAGATCTGCTTGACGGAGAAAAAGGCCCGGTTCGCAACATTGTTGCGCTGAATGCTGCTGCCGGCATTGTCGTCGCAGGTAAAGCCGATGACATGTCTCAAGGGCTCGAAATTGCATTCGATTCAATTGACTCGGGTGCAGCGCGAGATGTTCTTGATGAATTGATTCGCGTCAGCGTTGACGCCGCAAAACAGATGGCACAATAAAGCCATGAATTCAGGTCAAAGACCAGTTGCTGTTCGTGTGCCTGCAAGCACGGCCAATCTCGGTCCTGGTTTTGATGTTTTGGGTTTGGCTCTCAACTTGCATCTCGAAGCAGGGTTCGGCAATGCTCCCGCTGAATCAAATGAAGCCGACGAAAATCATCCATTGACGGTTGCGTTTCGTCACTGCGGCGGCAA
>JANRBC010000025.1 GCA_030727685.1 Ilumatobacteraceae bacterium | reverse complement strand
CGAAGACACGCCAACCAGTGTTGGTGAAACCTGTTTTTTCAAGTTTGTCGTTGCCAATATAAAAAGTTGCTAGCAAATAAGTGCCGATGACCGTGATGATGCCAGCGGTGAGAAAGCCGCGGTTGATTGGCTTCAACGCATTTGTTTCGCCGTCTTTCGCACGCACAGCAAAAACGCCGGCGATTGATGCGATCACGCCAATGGCGCGTGCAGCAAGTGGGAAGACCAGACCAAGTGCTGGGTTCATACCAATTGAGTTGAATGCCGCGACACCGAGAATGATCGAAGCAACGAGCGTGACTTCGTAACTTTCGAACAAGTCGGCAGCCATGCCGGCACAGTCACCGACGTTGTCGCCAACGTTGTCGGCAATTGTTGCTGGGTTTCGTGGATCGTCTTCAGGAATGCCTGCTTCAACTTTGCCGACGAGATCAGCGCCGACGTCGGCAGCCTTGGTGAAAATGCCGCCACCAACGCGCAAGAACAATGCGAGCAATGAACCACCGAAACCGAAACCGACGAGCATCGCCGAGCTTGTGTTTTGAAACAAAGCGATGATCACTGTTGCGCCGAGCAAACCAAGACCGACGGTGAACATACCGGCCACGCCACCAGTGCGGAAAGCAACTTGCAGTGACTCGCGCATCGAACCACGTCGTGCGGCTGCTGCGGTACGCACGTTGCCACGAGTCGCAAGTGTCATGCCGATGTAACCAGTGAGACCTGAAGCGACACAACCGAGAACGAATGAGATAGTGCGATAGAGGCCCGAACTGACAAATGACAACGCCGACTCACCGTTTGGTTTTTCGATCGCCACCGAAGTCAAAAACACAACCGCACCAACTGGTACGAGAATCATGCCGATTGTGCGGAATTGACGTTTGAGGTACGCCCACGCGCCAACTTGAATCGCCGCGGCAATTTCTTTCATCTTGTCGGTGCCTTCGTCTTGCTGCAGCACCTTGACCATCAAGTACCAGCCGACGAGCAGTGCGAGAACTGCAGAGCCGCCTGAGAGCCACAAAATAAGCCACTCACCGCCTTTGAGGGTGAAGTCTTGCCAGCCGCCTTCGGATGCAATTAGTGCGCTCACTTGATATTTCTCCAATTTCTCATCGGGTTAGCCACGTTGGTAACCCGTGTTATGTGTCTCGGAAAGTATAAAGAATCTGGTGCCATTCAGGCGAATGCTCGCCATTTAGGGCTGATCTTGGTCGGGCGCCGTGAGACACGGTTCACGCCGCCCAGGCAGGCGTAAATGTCGGGTGGTTGCGAGCCGACTACTAGCGTTGGCACTGCATCTATGGCGCAAACAATCACGAAATCACGCGGCGCGCGAGAGCCAGTTACGGGCACCGCGCTTTCATCCCGCAAGAAACGCCCATTTTTGGTCGACATATATTCGACGGCAGTCGGCAAGAAATATGCCATGGCGATTTCGGGCATCGCACTGATGGGTTTCGTGTTGTTTCACATGATCGGCAATTTGAAGATGTATTACGGCGCTTACGAACTGAATAATTACGCCGCATTTTTGAAAGAGCTTTTGTATCCGCTCGCGCCAAAAGGTGCCGTGTTATGGATTCTTCGGGGCGGCTTGTTGGCGATGCTCGTGCTGCACTTGCACGCCGCGTGGTCGCTAACAGTCATGAACCGTCAAGCCCGACCCGTGCAATATCAGTCGCCGCGCGATTATGAAGTTGCAAACTTTGCGAGTCGCACGATGCGCTATAGCGGCATGATCGTGTTTAGTTTTTTGGTTTGGCATCTTCTTGATTTGACATTTGGTGTTGTCAACACGGTCGGCACCGAGGGTGAGTTTGTGCGCGAAGAGGTTTATCAAAATGTCGTGCGCAGTTTTGATCGATGGCCGGTTGCTGCTTTTTATATTCTCGCCAACTTGTTGCTTGGCATTCACTTGCGACACGGTGCGTGGAGTCTCTTTCAGTCGCTTGGTTGGAACAACCCAAGGTTCAATGCGTGGCGTTGGGCATTTGCAACAGGGTTTTCGTTGGTTGTAGTGATTGGCAATATTTCGTTTCCGATTGCGGTGCTTGCGGGCATCGTCAAGGTCTAGAGAGTTAAGTAGGTAGATCAACAATGAGCACAGTTTTAAACGCCAAGGTTCCAGATGGTGAGTTGCGCGACAAGTGGGATAACTACAAAGCCGACGCCAAACTCGTCAACCCGAACAACAAGCGCAAGTTCAAAGTAATTGTTGTTGGCACCGGTTTGGCCGGCGCATCGGCAGCGGCGACTTTGGCCGAACTTGGCTATCAAGTTGATGCATTTACGTTTCATGATTCGGCGCGACGTGCGCACTCGATTGCAGCCCAGGGTGGCATTAATGCGGCGAAAAATTATCAAGGTGACGGCGACAGCATCAATCGTTTGTTTGTCGACACGATTAAAGGCGGAGACTTTCGCAGTCGCGAAAGCAACGTGCATCGTTTGGCTCAAGTTTCGGTCGACATTATTGACCAAATGGTTGCCCAAGGTGTGCCGTTTGCACGCGAATACGGTGGCATGCTCGACAATCGCAGTTTTGGTGGCGCGCAAGTTAGTCGCACTTTTTACGCGCGTGGTCAAACGGGTCAGCAATTGTTGTTGGGCGCTTATCAACAGTTGTCGCGTCAAGTTGGTTTGGGTGGTGTGCGACTTTTCAATCGCACCGAGTTAGTCGACATCGTTGTTATCGACGGCCGTTGCAGCGGCATCGTCGTGCGTGATCTTTTGACGGGTGAAATCACTTCGCACGCAGCGCACGCTGTTGTGATGGCCACAGGTGGCTACGGCAATGTGTTTTTCTTGTCGACTAATGCGATGAACTGCAACGTGACTGCTGCTTGGCGCGCGCATCGCCGTGGCGCGATGTTTGCTAATCCGTGTTACACACAAATTCACCCGACGTGTATTCCGCAAAGTGATGAGTCGCAATCAAAACTGACCTTGATGAGCGAGTCGTTGCGCAATGACGGGCGAGTGTGGGTGCCGAAAAATGCCGATGACTCGCGTTCGGCCGAGCAAATTCCTGAAAGTGAGCGCGACTATTACTTAGAGCGGCTTTATCCGAGTTATGGCAACTTGGCGCCACGAGATATTTCTTCGCGTGCAGCCAAGCGACTCGTCGACAAAGGTCATGGTGTTGGTCCACTTAAAAACGGAGTGAACCTTGACTTCTCGGCAGCGATTGCTCGCCTTGGTCGCGATGTTGTCGAAGAGCGATACGGCAACTTGTTTCAGATGTACGAGCGAATCGCCGGCGAAGATCCGTATAAGACGCCGATGCGAATTTATCCAGCGACGCACTACACGATGGGCGGCTTGTGGGTTGATTACGAACTTGGCACCACGGTGCCTGGTCTTTATGCGGCTGGTGAGGCGAACTTTTCTGATCACGGTGCAAACCGACTTGGTGCGAGCGCGCTGATGCAAGGTTTGGCCGATGGCTATTTTGTTTTGCCGTACACAATTAGCAACGGTCTTGCGCCGTTGCTCAATAAGCCTGTGCCAACAACTGATCACCCGGCATTCGTGCAAGCAGAGACTGAAGCGCGCGAGCGATTTAATGGTTATTTGAACATCAAAGGCACGCGTTCGCCCGATTGGTTTCATCGTGAGTTGGGCAAGATCATTTGGGACTATTGCGGCATGGAGCGCACGCAACAAGGCCTCGAAAAAGCACTGTCTGAATTGCCAGCGCTATACAGCGAGTTCAAAAAAGATTTACGAGTCACTGGCACGGGCGAAAGCATTAACCAAACGCTCGAAAAAGCCGGTCGTGTTGATGACTTTTTTCAATTGGGCATGTTGATGTGTCGCGATGCTCTCGATCGTGAAGAAAGTTGTGGCGCACACTTTCGCAGCGAATATCAAACAGACGATGGCGAAGCGTTGCGCAACGACGAAGAATTCTGCCATGTGTCTGCATATAAATGGACAGGCGACCCGATGGCTGCTGAACTCAACAAAGAGCAACTTGTTTATGAAACCGCGCACTTGGCAACCAGGAGTTACAAGTGAACCAACTGACGAATCTCAAATTAAAAGTTTGGCGTCAGGCTGGCCCTGAAACGAAAGGTCACTTCGAGTCTTATACGGTCGACAAAGTTAGCGATGAAGCCTCGTTTTTAGAGATGCTCGATCAATTGAATGAACGATTGATCAGCGAGGGCAAAGAGGCGATTGTTTTTGATCACGACTGCCGCGAAGGAATTTGCGGAACTTGTTCGTTGATGATTAACGGGCGGGCACATGGTCCACAAAGAGCGACGACGACATGTCAGTTGCATATGCGCACATTCAAGAGCGGCGATGAAATCGTGATCGAGCCGTGGCGTGCGGCTGCGTTTCCGATCATCAAAGATTTGATGGTTGATCGTGCTTCATTTGATCGCATTGTTGAAGCCGGTGGTTTCATTACGGCGCCGACTGGTGGCGCGCCAGACGCCAATTTGATTCTTGTGCCAAAGCCGGTTGCCGATGCCGCGATGGATTCAGCGGCGTGCATTGGTTGTGGTGCGTGCGTTGCAGCGTGCCCGAACGGTGCGGCCAACTTGTTTACCGGCGCCAAGATTTCGCACCTCAATGTTTTGCCGCAGGGGCAAAGCGAGCGTTATAAGCGCGCCGAAGCAATGGTGCATGCGATGGACGATCAATTCGGTTCGTGCACGAACCACGGTGAGTGTTCGGCCGCGTGCCCGAAAGAAATTTCGCTTGATGTAATTGCGATGATGAACTCTGATTTCAGAAAATCAAAGTCAAAGAATCGCAAAGCACTCAGCCGGGGCTGAGTTGCGCTAAATCTAAATACTGGGGGCAAAAATGTTGGGTGACTTGGCGAATTGGGTGCAAGACGTCATCAATCAATTCGGTTATTTCGGTGTCGCCTTGTTGGTTGTAATCGAAAATGTTTTTCCGCCGATTCCGTCTGAAATAGTTTTGCCGTTTGCAGGTTTTGTCGCACAGCAAGGTGCCAGTGCGGTGAATGCGACGGCTGGCGCGGCCCAAAGCGACACGACAGTTATTGGCATGATGATTGCGGCAACGGTTGGTTCGGTTGTCGGCGCGTTGATCTTGTATTTCGTATCTGCGGCGATTGGCCCAGTGCGTTTGCGTGGGTTTGTCGAGCGATTTGGCAAATGGTTTGGTGTGAAAAGTGCAGATCTGGTTCGCGCCGAAGAATGGTTTGATCGTCGATCAGCTGCTGCTGTGTTGGTCGGCCGATGTGTGCCGTTGATTCGGTCAATAGTTTCGATACCCGCCGGCTTCAGGCGAATGAAGTTGACGAGTTTTGTGGTGTTGACTGCAATCGGCAGTGCCGTGTGGAATATTGCCTTGATCGGCGCAGGTGCTCTTTTGGGCGACCAATGGGAGCGTGTCGGTGAATATGTCGGCGTATTTCAATGGCTAGTAATTGCTGCCGTCTTAGTGTTTCTCGTGCGATTTGTGGCATCGCGGTTGAAAAAGCGGCGCCGACAAAACGGCCTGACGCAGTAGATCACGCTCATGCTTGCGTCTGATACAAAACCAGTCGCAATGACATTGCGCAATGGAGTGCAAGAGTCGTGGCACCATGGCGCCGTTGTTTGTCTTGAGCGTGATGGCTCGATTGCTTTCAGCGTTGGCTCGCCGCAAGCGATTGTTTTTCCGCGGTCGTCGACAAAACCATTTTTGGCAACTGCGATGGTGGCTGCAGGTTTGAAACTGCCGCCAAATTTATTGGCACTTGTTTGTGCGAGTCATGATGGTCGACCTGAGCATCTGCAAGCGGCACGCGAAATTTTGGCGAGCGCTGGGCTAGATGAGAGCGCTTTGCACAACACCAAAGATTTGCCACTTGATGATGATGCGGCGCGCGATGTTGTGCGCAGTGGTGGCGTGTCAACTTCGTTGCAGATGAATTGTTCGGGTAAACACGCTGGCATGTTGGCAACTTGTGTCGCTTGTGGCTGGGCAACCGACGAAAGTTATTTGAACCGTGATCATGAATTGCAGAAACTGATTACTGCGATGATGCCAGAAATGATTGGCGAAGAAGTTGCCAACATCGTCGTCGACGGTTGTGGCGCGCCGGCGCATGCAATGACGCTTGTAGGTTTGGCTCGCGGTTTTCGTAGTGTCGCGATGGCGAAGGCCGGGTCGCCTGCGCGGGTGGTTGGTGATGCGATGCGTGAGTATCCGCAAATGGTGGGTGGGCCAGCGCGAGATGTGTCGTTGTTGATTGCTGGCATTTCGGGTCTTGTTGCCAAAGATGGCGCCGAAGGTGTTTATGCGGCGGCGTTGCCTGACGGTCGAGCGATTGCATTGAAGATTGCCGATGGATCAAATCGCGCGCGACCGCCGCTGATGCGCGCGGCGCTGATTGCTTTGGGCGTTGATGTTTCGGGTGTTGACGAGCGGGCTTTTTCGTCGCCGATTTTTGGGCACGGCAAAATTGTTGGTGAAGTGCGAGTTGTAGATAATCTGCTTTCAACATGACACTTCACGTTCAGACAAAAGCGTTGCTTGATTTGTTGGCGATGCGTGCCGAACCGGCGCTTGAAACCATGACGCCAGTTGAGGCGCGCGAGATGACATTGCGTTATCACATACCCAGTGATTACGAGATTTTTTCGCGGCGTGATGTTGATGCTGGCGGTGTGCCAGCGCGTTTGTATCTGCCGTCTGCCGAGAAAAATCTTGGTCTGTGCATTTTTATCCACGGTGGCGGTTGGGTTTTTCACACGCTTGATGACTACGACGATGTTTGTCGTCGACTTGCGGTGCAGTCGGGGCAGGCAGTTCTGAGCATTGACTATCGTCTGGCGCCAGAATTTGCGTTTCCGACGCCGTTTGATGATTGCATGACGGCGGTTAAATGGGCACGTGATAACGCGGCATCGCTTGGTTGCGATGCAAGTCGAATGGTTGTTTGTGGTGATTCAGCTGGCGGAAACTTATCGACGCTCGTCGCGCAGCATTCGGGTGTCGATTTTAAAATGCAGTTGCTTGTTTACCCCTCAGTTGATGCGAGGTGTTTGACTGAGAGTTATCGCAAAAACGGTGAAGGCTTTTTGCTGACTGCCGCGGCGATGGATTGGTTTTTTGGGCACTATTTGGCGGGCGGCAAGGGCAGCGCTGAAGATCCGTTGGTTTCGCCGCTATTAGCGAGCGATGCGATTCTGGCCAAGATGCCACCGACTCTGATAATTACTGCTGAATATGACCCGCTATGCGACGAAGGCGAGCAATACGCGCAGAAGTTAACTTCGTTGGGTGTGCCGACGAGTTGTGTGCGCTATCGCGGGCAAATTCACGCGTTTTTGCGCTACGGCAGAATTCTCGACGATGGCTATTTGTTGATTGCCCAACTCGCCGACGCAATCCGCCGCAGCTGCGCCTCGCAAATTATTAGTTAATAGCTTCGCCGCTGCGGTCGCGCGGGGCGAAGAACTTGCGAATGATTGGTTCGAAATGCTCGAGTGGAGCGCTCTTGTAATCAGGATCAAAAGCCACTTGGTCATACTTGGCGCAAAACTCAGCCGTGTAGTCGAAGTATTCACTATCGCGAAAGTTTTCGCGTGCGTTCGGATCTAATCCGATGTGTTGCCAGAAAAAGTATCCCTGAAAAATTCCGTGGTGAGCGACGAGCCAGTGGTTGGCTTTTGAAACTGCAGGTTCGACGATCGCGGCAGCAACTGCGGCGTGGTTGTATGGCGAAAGGTTGTCGCCGATGTCGTGCACAAGTGCGCACAAAATATATTCTTCATCGCGGCCGTCGCGTTCGGCGCGAGTTGCAGTTTGCAGGCAGTGTTCAAGGCGATTGACCGGAAAGCCGCCGTAATCGTGACGCAGATATTCGAGTTGTTCGATCAGTCGATCGGCGACGCGAGCTTGAGTCGTTTCGAGTTGCACCATGATGTCGTCCCAGTCGGCCTTCGTAGACTCAGCGAACGATGTGAATTTCGCTCGCGAATTCGTGGCGTCTTTTGCAAGTTGTTGCTCTCGTGATGTGTCAAGTGTCATGATTTGAGAGTAGTTCGCAACTGGCTCGTTGACTCTGCGCTGACTTTGTGCGGTGGTGCAGTTTCGTGTCCGATTTTTGAGTTGTGTGTGTCGGGCGTCACGGCAAAAGGCGTAAATTAAGGCTTTTAGCGGGTATCCATGACGCGCGCGTAGTGCATCCCTAAGTTGGATTTTGCAGGAAATACCTGCAGAAAAAGGAGAAATTGATATGGGATTTTGGGCAGCATTTGGACAACTTGTCCTTTTAGCAATCCTGCTTGGCGCAGTCACGACCGTAATTGATTCGGTTCTTGGCGTAGTCGGGTTGGGCGCAATGATTAAGAAGATTCCAGTCGTTGGATCGAATTGGACTCTCATCGTCAGCATTTTGATGATGGCAGTGCTTGATTTCAGTCCACTTACATACTGGGGTATCACTTTGGATGGTTGGGGCGGCTGGATGGGTTACGTCGGTAGCGGCGCGATCGTCTACGGCATGGTTCCAATGAAGGATGCCGTAATCTCGATGATTAGCAAGGGATTCCGAATGTAAGAAGCGGGTTTCCGCACTTACAGATTCGCGTTTTCTACGCGTTTTAATGAT
>JANRBC010000024.1:265-8686 GCA_030727685.1 Ilumatobacteraceae bacterium | reverse complement strand
GGTATACCAAAGGCGAGCGGTTGCCGATTGAAGTGTTGGTGTTCGAGATGAGCCCCGAGCATGTCGAAGAATTTTTGGCAGTAGACCACGAAGTTTGGACGCTTGGCGAGGCGGCGCTGCCAGGGTTTGATCAGGTTGCGTTTTTGTCGAAAGAAGTTTGGCTTGATGACTCGCGGCCCGGGCGAGTGACCATTATTTTTGTGTGGGAGTCTCTCGAAGCGTGGATGCGTGTCGGGTCGGCAGAAATTCAGCAGCGATTGCAGGCTGAGTTTGACGCGCGGTTCAAGCACCCTGTGAAACTGGTTGAAGCATGGCATGAAGACACGAACTTTGGTCTGCATAGATGGAGCAGGTTCGAGCGATGAAGAGATTCGCGGTCGGGTTTGCTTTTTGCGCGGCGTTGTTGGTTGGCGCGTGCGGCGGATCTGGCGGTGCAGATGACGGCGGTGACGGTGCTGGTGCTGGTGCTGATAGTGGCGGCGCGCGAACTATTAATGGAATAGTTGTTGAGGCGGGCGCCGAACTTGCTGGTGCAAACTTGGCGGGCGCTGATTTGTCTGGCGCTTATTTAGTTGGCATTAATTTGGCAGGCGCTGATTTAACTGGCGCAAATTTGTCGGGCGCCGATCTTTCGGGGGCGAACTTTCTTGACGCGAACTTGTATCAAGCCAACTTGAGTGGAGCGAATTTAAATATCGCTTATTTGCACCGCGCTGATTTGGTTGACGCTGATATGTCAGGTGCTGATTTGTCTGGTGCCGATCTTTCGGGCACATTTTTGTTGAACACGAATTTGCGTGATGCGAACTTGACTGGCGCCGACTTGTCGCGTTCAAATCGCACGACTGCAGATTTCACGGGTGCCACGATGCCCGACGGCACGAAGTATCCGTAAATAAAAAGTCGCGCTAGTTGTTGCGCTTTTTTGAAACTTTGAATGCGACTGCAATCGCGACGACGATTGCTGCGACCAAAATTATGACCAAAACTGACGACTGATTATTTTCGGTAGTTTCGGCTTGGTCGGTGGTTTCGGGTGTGTTCGATTGTGTCTCTGGCGCCTGCGTCTCTGAAGTTTGGGTCGGTGAATTTTCATACCAACTCATGACGCCATCAACGCCGAGATCGCGATTCGCAATATTTTCAACGGGCGTGCCGAACATTTCGATTTGACCAAAAGAAACCGTGAAGCGACTTGGTGAATTGCCAGTGACAACAACCGAATAGGTGCCGGCAGTCGCAACAGAATTAAATTGAGTGAGGACAACATAATTTGTGCCCGAGTATGGCTCAGCAAACGGAACTTTTTCGCTGACAGCGAGTTTTGTGATTGTGCCAGCGGGGTCGGTGATTTCGAGAAACGGTAGTGACGCATCGTCGAGTTGATTTTCTGGCCCAAGATCGGGAATCAAAATTGAAAAGTAAAGCGGGTCGCCTTCTTTGAAGTTGACGCGAAAGCCGCGCGTGTCTTTTGGCGAGTCGAGTGCGCCATAGAGCGCGAACGAGATCGTGCCGTCAAGAATGAGCGGACCGTTTGCGGGTGTTGCTTGGTCTGGGGTGAGGATGATCGGGTCGTGTGCCTTTGCGGCTGACGCCGGCAGCAAGGCGACCAAGGCAAGAACTGTAAGCAAAAACTTTTTCATGTTCAATTCTGCCACTAGGTTGCGGTTAGCGCGGGTGATGCCGCGCTGATTATTGGGTGATTGCGTTTAGCGAAGCGCGAATGCCGATGACATATGCATCGCCCGATGCCACTTGTGGCGCGAGGCTCGTGACGAGTTTGTTGTAGTCGTCGGGTGAAGTTGTGTTGGCGAACTGCACTGTTTGCCACTCGCGGCCATCGCCGATGATTGTGCCTTCGGCATAAAAGTTTTTTGCACTCGAAATTGCCGAGAACGCAGACTCGCGCTCGGTGTTGCGGCGCACGATCATTGTCAAGAACTCGCCGTCACCTGGTGTTGGTCGCTCGCGAGTGTCGAGCGAAAGATCTTCGGGTCGACAACACACGATTACTGTGCGCTTCATGCCGGCTGCTTTGTGAACATGTTTTTCACCGAAGTCTTTGCGTGACTGCATTTCGATAAAAGATTTGCGGGTGGGGTAGCGCACGACGGCAATACGATCCCAATCTTCTGGGCCGTCTGCGTTGCCGACGACGTCGCCTGCGAAAACAATTGTGGCGCCGATGCGCGAAAGAATTGAAGCCGGGTTGTAGCGATCGTCGGCTTCGCGGCCAGAGATCGGCTTTGAACTCGGGGAAGCGTCGTCAGAGTATTGAGCGACCTCGTGATACTTCATGAGGTTGACCATATATATAGGACCATCTTCGGCTTCGGGGCGAGTGGCGAGCGAGATTGCGTAATCTTTGTCGATCTTGCCGTATTTGTGTTTGAGATTTGGATTGTCGCTCATGATTTGCCCCCGTGTTTCTGCGAACGTTTTGCCATGCGTTTTTGCCTGCGTTTTTCCTCTGCGACGAGCGTAGTTAGCGCCCCACTTGCCGTTCGTGTCGCAGATTTAAAGGTGGTGGATTATGAGTTTTGGCGGCAGCGGTCGCTGCAGTAGCGAACGTTTTGCCAGTCGCGGGCCCACTTTTTGCGCCACTCGAAAGGCTTGGCACACGTGGCACAAATTTTTGGGGCGAAACCGTTTTTAGTTTTCGCTACCCGTTTGGTCTGTGACACATTAAAAGATTAGTTGTTGATTGAGTGGGTTATCATGGCGAGTGATACAACTAGTAATTCAACTAGCAATTAGCGAAAGGCAACAAAATGGGAACATGCCGATGCGGATACACAACTGACGAACAAAAAAACTGCAACGGCACACACAAAGTTGTGGCGGCAGTAAAAGCAGACATTGCTGCAGCGCTGGCGGCAAAAGGTCAAACCGAAGCTTCGGAGTATGTAAAGACTTTCAAAAAAGAAAGTTAGTGCTCACTCTGAGTCGTATGTCACGGTGAATTTTCGGTGAATACGGAACGCGAGTGGCGCGGGTGGTTTACGTTTAAGGGGTTAATAAATCCCCTAAAAAATAAAAAGGACACCCCGAAATGAAGAAAGCAATTGCAGGAATTGCAGCCGCTCTCGTCATGCTCACAGCATGCGGTAGCGACGGCTCAAGCGAAGAGACAGTAGTAGAAGAGACAGTTGCAGAATCAACTGAAATGACAGAAGCAGGCGACATTGTTGCCGTTGCAAGTTCGACAGATGGTTTCAGCACACTCGTTGCTGCTTTGACCGCTGGTGGCTTGGTTGAGACATTGCAAGGCGAAGGCCCATTCACAGTGTTCGCACCAACAGACGCAGCATTCGCAGCATTGCCAGCAGGCTTGCTCGACAAGTTGTTGTTGCCAGAGAACAAAGATGTGCTTGTCGCAATTTTGACATACCACGTTGTTGCCGGAAAAGTAATGGCAGCAGACGTTGTTGCTGGTGACGTGCCGACAGTTGAAGGTTCGACCGTAACACTTGACACCGCTTACGGTGTGACGGTGAATGGTGCAAACGTGACAGCCGCAGACGTTGCCGCAAGCAACGGTGTGATTCACGTAATTGACGCCGTAATCGTGCCGCCAACAGTAGATCTCGCATCTCTGTAAATCGGTTTTAAGAACGGGGTGTCGGGTCGAAAGACCTGGCACCCCGTTTTTTATTTGGCTGTTAGTTTTTAAGCGTGACGAGGTTGGTTGGTGTTTACGATGCGGATGCCACGTTGCTGGGCGAGGTTTCTTATTGGATTGGTGCGCGATTTGGTGTGCGGCACTGCAGTTTGTGCGACATCACACACTCGTTGTTTCGTGAAAAGTCGCAGTGGCGCGAATGTCAGAGCCGACTTGAGAGTGATTTGCATGTTGAGATTGAAACTTTTCATCGCAACGATCAGCCAGATGATGTGCGAGCGTGCATTGACGGTGAGTATCCGGCAGTTGTGATGCGTGGCGACGACGGGGTGGTTTCGATGTTTATGACCGCGAGCGAAATTGATGCGTGCGGTGCGTCGCCCGAGAAGTTTGCTGATGAGATTTCGCGGCGTTTGGCGCGGTGATGTGATGACGCAGTTGTTTGATTGCGCGGTGATGTGATGGCACGCGAACTTGGTGGCAAACATGTGGTTGTTGTTGGCGCAACTGGCGCACTTGGCGCGCGAATTGCGGCGCATCTCGCGGCTGGCGGCGCACGAGTGTCGGCGATTGTGCGTGATCACACACGACTAGATGGTGCGAGCGTGTTTCAATATGCATTGGCCGATGTCACTGACAGCGGGGCACTGCGACTGGCTTTCGCATCGGTTGCAATTGCTGTGCCAATTGATGGCGTTGTGAATGCGACTGGAGTTGTGGCCTTTGGTGGTATCGGTGAACTCGACGACGCGACTTTGGCGAAGTTATTCGCAGTGAATGCGACAGCGCCGATTGTGATGTTGCGCGAGAGTGCGACGCTGATCGCTGACGGTGGTTTCTTTGTAAACATTTCTGGTGTGGTGGCAACACAACCTGTTGCCGGCATGGCTGCATATAGTGCGTCGAAGGCTGCTGCGTGGGCGGCGATGTCGGCAGTTGCGCGCGAATTGCGTCGTCGTCAAATTGATGTGATCGATGCACGACCACCACACACTGAAACTGGTTTGGCGTCGCGCGCGATTGCTGGTGTTGCGCCGAAAATGCCTGTGGGTCTGACGCCAGATGTTGTTGCGGCACGAATTGTGGCGGCAATCGTTGCGGGCGAACGCGATTTGCCCGTCGAAGCATTTGCCACGCAATAAGTAGTATCGGGAAATTCAAATGATTTCTCGCCGTGCATTAAAACTAATCAGCGCAATGTTGGGCGCAAGTGTGCTGACTCTTGTAGTGCCGATAGAACTTTCAGTTTCTAAATTGCCGGCGGCAAGCGATGTTGCGAGTGCGCAAGAAATGCCGGCGATGAGTTCTCCTTCTTGTTTCAACGACGGCACTGGTTGCCGTGTTGGTTCGAAAGGGCCGGCTGGCGGCGTCGTTTTTTATGACGCGGGTTCGCCGCAGTGGTGGGGACGTTTTCTTGAGGCCCAACTCGAGTCGAAACCGGCACTTGGCCCGTGGGGCGACTTGAATGCCAAGTACACAGGTCATCCTTCTTATACAAAATTAATTGGCATGGGCTACATCAATTCATTGCTGATGTCGAATGAGCAAAATTCGGTGTATGCACGACTGGGGTACGAAGTTTTTAGAGGTGAATTTTATTTGCCATCAAAAGACGAACTCGATGCGCTTTACAACTATTGGAAAACTTCTGGTGACTCACGACTGAAATACGCCGCGGCGCCGATGTGGACATCTTCAGAGGCGAGCCCAACTTTTGCGTGGTATCAATTGTTTCAAGATGGCACGCAGTTCACCGATGCGAACGGCATCATTCGTAAGTTGAAGAGCAACAAAGATTACTTAAAGAGTCCGGTACACAAAGGTTCTGAATTTGCACCGAAGCCATTTCAAGTAATTGGTGTTCGATCTTTTGGCGCACAAAATGCGTCTGTCGGTCGACAGACTTTGGTAAATGCGACGACGAATAATCCGCAATGCAGCAATGGTGGTGCAAACACAGTTTGTAAAGTTGGCGATATTGGGCCGGGTGGCGGAATTATTTTTTATGACGCAGGCAAAACTCAATCGTGGGGGCGTTATTTAGAGATTGCGCCCAAGTCGTGTGAAGGTGAGCGATTGCCGTGGCGACCAGCGAATAACACAAAAGGCGTTTACCTTGGAAGGTCTGCTGCAAAATCGCGTGTTAATGCAAAGTTGCTTGGTATGGGCAAGATAAATACTGATCGAATAGTTTCAGCAATTGGCGCCGGAAATCACGCAGCCAAATTCGCTGCTGATTCTGTTTGCGGTGGCAAAGATGATTGGTTCTTGCCATCAAAGGATGAACTCGATATCGCGTTTAATCGTCTCGCGCAAAATCGTGTTGCGGGCAACGACACACCGGTCGGCGGTTTCAACAAGGGCTATTACTGGACATCGTCTGACTACAACAACAAAACTGCATGGACACAATATTTTATGGACGGCCAACAATTTGATCGTGTGCAGACTTTAGATGGCAACGCGATACCGCCGACGCCGTTTCGCGTGCGGCCCGTGCGCGCGTTCGGCTAATTCGCGCGGCTACTGCGGGTGGCTAGCGCAGCTAGTTGCGGGCGGCGTAACTGAAGGCGAGTGAAGTCGCGATCGCAACCCAAATTTGATACGGCACTAGCGCAAGACCAAGAAGTGGCGAAGCGCGAAACGCGACGACAACAAGTGGCAGCGTGAGCAACGTCGCAGCGCCAAGAGCGAAACCCGATGCTTGCAACGAATGTGGCACATAAAACAACCACGCCCATAAAAGTGCGGCCGTAACGCTGAGAGCTAGCGAGGCGAGCCAAATGATCTGCTCTGTTTGCGAGTCGCGCGACGCAACGACAAAGCCGGCGATTATCAACATCGCAAAGTTGTAAGGCCAGATGAGACCAAAGATGAAATCTGGTGGTTGCCACGCCGGACTATTAAGCGACCGATACCAATCGGCATCAGTTGCAACCCAGCGACCAGCGCCAACTATGTAGATAATGACGATGATCGTGCTGGCTGTGCTGACCAAGCCGCGTGTCATGATGCTTTGAACTTTAGACGAGGCCGCGGTCGAGGCGCTCGAGAATTTGCTTGGCGGTTTTTTGCACGTCGGCGATGTCTGAAAGTTTTTGCGCGGCGCGCACCTGACGGGCGATACGCGGATTTTTCACGAAAGTCTTTTCGTGGCGCATGTGGAAATCCCAATATAAATTTGTGAAAGGGCAGGCATCGTCGCCCGTGCGTTTCTTGCGATCGTAAGCGCAGCCGTTGCAATGATTGCTCATGCGATCGATGTATGCGCCGCCACTTGCGTAAGGCTTCGTAGCAAGTTGACCGCCGTCGGCGTAAAGCGACATGCCGAGAACATTTGGCACCATCACCCATTCGTGGGCGTCGATGTAACTGTTCCACATCCAGTTCGTAAATTGTTGCGGATCGGTGCCCGAGATGAGTGCGAAATTGCCGAGCACCATCAGGCGTTCGATGTGGTGTGAATAGGCGCGGTCGTTGATGCCGTTGAGAACAGTAGAGACGCATTTCATTTTTGTTTTCTTCGGGTTGGTGAATAGCGGCGCGAGTGGGCGATGCGCGTTGAGTTTGTTGAGTTGCGCGTATTCGGGCATCCACCGCCAGTAGCAATTGAAAATGTATTCACGCCAGCCGAGAATTTGACGAATAAAACCTTCGGCGCTGTTAATTGGCACGCGACCTTTGGCGAATGCGTCGGCTGCGGCGTCGAGAACTTCTTTTGGCAACAACAGCCCGTTGTTGAGATAGGGCGAGAGCAGCGAGTGTGCGAGATGCCAGTTTGATTCGAGCATTGCGTCTTCGTGTTCGCCGAAAGTCGGCAAGATTTCGTCGACAAAATATTTGAGACGGGCGAGTGCATCTTTGCGAGTTGTTGCCCAGAGGCCGTCAGGTTTTTTGCCCCATAAATTTTTTGGCAGGTCAGCGAGAACTTGTTGATCGACTTCGTCTAGTGCGTGAAGCTTTGGTGTTGGCCAACGATCGTGGCCAGTTTTTGGTGGCGGCTCGCGGTTCTCGTCGTCGAAATTAAATTTGCCGCCGACTGGTTCGTCGCCGTTTTTCGGATCCATTAAATAGCCGAAACGTTTGCGCTGCCAGCGATAGAAGTCTTCCATTTTGAGAGACTTTTTGCCGGCAGTGAATGCGGCGAATTCGTCGGGGTGGCAAAGAAATTGATTCGACTTCACGACCTGCACGCCGAGTGCGGCGACGAGTTGGCGCGCCGTGTAACTGTTGGGTTCGGATACATATATATGTGTCGGTGCGAACTCGGTGATGTGGGCCTCGACGCCCGCGCGCATTGTGGTTGCGCGGCGATAGTCGACTTCGAAGCCGGCCTGTTGCAGTTCGATTGCGAACCGACGCATCGATGTGATTAGAAAGTGCGCGCGCTGAATGTGCCACGGACGTGATGCGATTTTGCCGGCTGATTCGATGATCAAGATGCGGTGCGTTTCGGGTTTGGCGGTTGCGAGCGCGCCGATGTTGCGATTGAGTTGGTCTCCAAAGACCCAGATTGTCGCCAACGCTTTCGCCATGAGACCTCAAATGTACCCTAGGTCTTTAGATCATTGGCCTACTCTGAATTCGGCTAATTCTTGTTAAGCGTGGTCTGTGATTTGAAAGGTCGATTTCGATGTCACAAGGGCGGCGTATAAAAGTCTGCAACATGGCTGAAGTACTATCGCTTGACGCCGAAAAATTAAAGTCTGGGGTTAATGAGTCTTCAAGTTAATTACGTCAGTCGGCTAACCGACGTGCTTCAACCAACGGTGGCTTACCTTTGCCAACCGGTTGATTTG
>JANRBC010000024.1:0-255 GCA_030727685.1 Ilumatobacteraceae bacterium | reverse complement strand
AGTCTTTGGCTATGGATCGAGGGCCGGTTGTGGTTGATGTCGCGAGTGTTGCGACGGGTGCGACGGCTGCGACTGGTGCTGACGATGTTGCGAGTGTTGCATTGCGTGATGTCGAATTTTGTGTGCTTGACCTTGAGACGACTGGCGGGTCGAGTGAATTTGAAGCGATTACTGAAATCGGTGCGGTCAAATATCGCGGAGGTGAAGAGGTCGGTCGGTTCGCGACGCTTGTAAACCCGCTGCGCGCAATTCCTC
>JANRBC010000023.1 GCA_030727685.1 Ilumatobacteraceae bacterium | reverse complement strand
GCGGGGGTGTTCTTCATTTGGTCGGCGTCGGCAAGAACCGTGTAAACCTCGAACTGGTGCTTGCCACCTTCGACCCAAAACTTGTCTTGCACCGCGTAACAGCAAGTCGTTTCGCCTTCGACCCACACTGGCAAACCAGCAGCAGTGACACGCTCGTGCTCACTGCGCACAGCATCGACCGATTCAACTTCGACACCGAGGTGATTGATCGAGTCGCTGGCACCCGGGTTTTCGATCAACACAAGTTTGAGCGGCGGGTTAACAACAGCGAAGTTGGCATAACCAGGCCGCACTTTTGCTGGGCCAACACCAAAGATTTTCGAATAGTGGGCGATTGACTCTTCGAGATTTTCAACATTGAGGGCGAGTTGCAGTCTTGACATGATTTTTACACTAGTTCAACTGTGGCGATTCAGTCTCGGCAAGTTGCCACGCCTGATAGCCGCCGATCAAATCAGAAACATCTTTGAATCCGTGCGATTTGAGCAGACTTGATGCGATCGACGAGCGATATCCGCCCGCGCAAAACACAATCGTCGGCGAATTTTTGTCGAACTCATCGATGCGTCGCAACAACGCCGGCAAACTCACATGCTTTGCGCCATCGATTGAACCGAGTTCAACTTCGCCGGGGTTGCGCACGTCGATAAGCACCAATCCATCAACGTTGGCGATGCGCTCGGCCATCGCCGCCGCCGAAAGCCGCGATTGCTGCGCGACTAATTCGGGTCGCTCGGCCATCACGCGAATTGGGTCGACAAGCGCGCCAAGAAAATTATCGAAACCGATGCGTGCCAAACGCGTTTTGCCCTCGGCCTCATAACCAGGCTCGCTGATCAGAACAATCGGCGTGCCAGGCTGCATAACTTCGCCAACATATTCGGCGAAGCGTCCACTGAGACCGACGTTGATCGACCCGCGAATGTGCCCCAACGCAAACGATTGATCGTCGCGCGAGTCGATCAACACCGCGCCGTCGCGCTGAGCCGCAAGTGCCTGTTCGATCGACAACTTGACGACCGGTTCGTTTTCGTCAAACAATTTTCGCTCGGCCCGGTTATTTGTAGCGGCAAAAAGAAAATAAAGCGGCGCCACCGACTGACCCTGCGTGACAGCCTCGACGAATTGCTCGCGACTCATTGGCCGCAACGCATAGTTGTCGCGCCGTTGAGCACCAATTGTTGAAACCGTCTCAGTGGATAAATTCTTGCCGCACGACGACCCAGCCCCGTGAGCAGGGTAGACCTTCGTCGCGTCGGGCAGTGTCAGCAACTTTGTATGCAGCGAATCATAAAGATCGTTGCCGAGCGACTCTGCTGAAACACCAACAGTTGCCAACAAGTCGGGGCGACCAACATCGCCGATGAACAACGTGTCGCCAGTGAGCACAGCATGCGGCTCAGCAGTCGGCGAACCATCGCGAACGACAATACAAATCGACTCTGGTGTGTGGCCTGGGGTTTCAAGAATTTCAAGATCGACATCGCCAAGCGAAATGTGTTCGCCCTGTCGATATGTCTCGATTGCAAAGTCAACACGACCAGCAGCAGCCGCGCCATAGACGATTGTCGCCCCAGTTGCAGCCGCGAGTTCGAGATGCCCCGACAAAAAGTCGGCGTGAAAGTGCGTCTCGATAACTTTTGTGATCTTCAAGTTGTTCGCACGTGCATCGTTTAGATATTGCGCGATATCGCGCTGCGGGTCGACGACAACTGCAAGGCCGCTCGACTTGTCGCCGACCAAATAACTGGCGTGCGAAAGACACTGCAGGTAATACTGCTCAAAGACCAAGTTCGGGGTATTTGCATTTGCCATACCTCTACGATACCCTAGGGGGTATGTGCAAACAAATCACTTGTAAACAATGTCAACGCCCATCGTGGGCTGGGTGCGGGGCTCATATCGAGCAGGTGCTTGGCCATGTGCCGCCGAGCGAAAGGTGTCAGTGTGGCGCTGGCGCCGGCTCGAGGGCAAAGTCATCCGGCAAGCGTCGCTGGTTTTCGCGGGCATAACCGACATGCAAATTGATCAAGACGTTAAATCAGAGTTGGTGACGCGCCTCAATCGCATCGAGGGACAAATTCGCGGCATCGAAAAAATGCTCGAAGACGACCGCGAGTGCCGAGACATCGTCACGCAAATCGCCGCGGCAACCAAGGCTCTCGAAACTGTTGGCTTTCGAATGTTGGCCTCGGGGCTTGCCGATTGCATCAAGCATCCGCGAAAGTCGGCGGCCGACGGCTATTCGCTTGACCAAGTCGAAAAACTGTTTCTAAAACTCTCGTAGATGCGAATTCGCAGCGCCAAATATATGCTTTTACCGCACGGGGATTAGCGCAGCTTGGTAGCGCGCCACGTTCGGGACGTGGAGGCCGGGAGTTCAAATCTCCCATCCCCGACAAGTCAGAAAATTTTTTTAGTCTTCTTCGCCGATGTCTTCATTCCACAAAGTTGGCTCGGCGACGATGAAATCTTGCATCAGTTTGTAACTCTCGGCGTCGTCGAGCACGATGACTTCGACACCACGCGACTTGAGAAGCGCTTCGCCACCTAAAAAAGTTCGATTTTCGCCGATGACAACACGTGGAATTTTGTAGAGCAAAATTGCGCCGGTGCACATGTCGCATGGGCTGAGAGTCGTGTACATCGTCGCGCGTTGATAGACAGTTGCCGGAAGTCGTCCCGCATTTTCGAGGCAGTTCATTTCGGCGTGATGAATCGCGCTACCTTGTTGTACTCGCTGGTTGTGGCCAACTGCGATCACTTTTCCGTCGACAACTAGAGCGCCACCGATCGGTATGCCACCGGCGGCGCGACCTTTTTTAGCTTCAGTTAGTGCAAATTGATAGTTGTCTTTGTCGCTCATTTGGTGCCCTTTGGTTTCGGTGGTTTCGTTAATTTTATAATCGTTTATATGGCTTGAGATATGCGCCTGGGTATGGAACATTTCGTCCCGAAATTGCCAACCCGACAATGACTGCTAAAAATGGCAACGCCAACAGAATTTCAAACGGCACATCGGCAAACGACGGCAACAATCTCAGTTGCAATTGCCCCGCGTTGACAAGAGAAAACAACGCGGCGCCAATCAGAAGTCGACCGATTGTCCAGCGACCAAAAATTACTAATGCAAGTGCGACCCAACCACGGCCGTTAATTATGTTGACTGTGAAAGTGCCGACGAATGCAAGAGTGATGAACGCACCGCCCAGAGCCATGAAAAGCGAGCCGATGATGATTGCCGTGTATCGAGTTTTAGCGACACCAATGCCCGCGACATCGGCAGCCTCGGGGTTCTCGCCAACAGCGCGAATTTTGAGACCGAGTCCAGACTTCCATAGCAACCACCACACGAACGGCACGGCGATTAAAAACGTTGCATAGGTCAACCAATATTGACTGAAAATCGGGCCACCAAAATTAAGTGGTTGCCACGGGTCGACTCGCACTTGACCACCATCGGCGGTAAATATGATGCGATTTGCTGTGTTACAAAGACTGATCATCAAAAGTGTCAAACCAAGACCCGCAACATGTTGATTAACGCCCAGCGTTACCGTCGCGAACGCAAAAATTAAGCCGGCAAGAGCGCCACTGACAAGCGCGGCAACTAAGCCTGCTGTCAGGCTGCCTGTTTGAGCCGCAGTCGCGATGCCGACAAACGCACTGCCGTACATGATGCCTTCGACGCCCAAGTTGAGCACCCCAGATTTTTCGGTGACAAGTTCACCGAGTGCGGCGAGCGCGAGCGGGGTAGCAATGCGCAGGCTTGAACTAATTATCTCTTCCGTGACGTCAATCATTTTCGACCCTCGCTTCTCTTTATTGTCCAGACGACACGATACTTTTGAATCACCAAAGCACAGACAACCGTGATCAGCAACACTGCCTGAACTAGCTGGCCAATCTGCGAAGGTATCTCAAGGGCGCGACTCGCCGAAAATGAGCCGACTGTGATTACGCCAAACATCAGAGCCACGAGCAGAGCCCCGACAAAACTCAATGCAGCGAGAGTCGCCACGATCACACCCGTGTATCCAAAATTATTGCTGATGCCAGTTGTCAGTTGATGAGCAACGCCGGCGATTTCGCTTGCGCCACCGAGTCCGGCGATGCCACCGCTGGCAAGTGCCGTTATGAGGAGAGTGCGCTCAACAGGAAGTCCGGCGATTCGTGCGGCGTTAGGTGCGAGACCGACTGCGCGAAGCTTTAAACCGCCTGACATTTTTCCGACAAACCACCAGCACAAGCCGATGACGACAACGCCAAGTGCAAGACCAAAGTGAACGCGAGTGTTGGGCCAAACAATCCAAAGTTTCGTCGAATCAGCGATGACATCTGAATCAGGGAAACCCGATTCGCTGTTGCGCCATGGTCCGTTAAGAAGCCCCGTAATAATCAGCAATGCCACGGGGTTGAGCAACAAAGTCGTGACGACCTCATCAATGCCGAGTCGTGTTCGCAAAAGTGCGGGTGTGAGCGCCCACAGTGCACCAAAGAGCATGCCAGCCAACAAGATCAAAGGCACACCAACAATTCGCGGCAGTGATTCGGCATGGAGACCGACCCAGGTGGCACCAATTGTGCCAGCAAGCAGTTGTCCTTCGGCGCCGATATTCCAATATCCAGCACGAAATGCAATCGCCACTGCGGCACCAGTGAAAACAAGTGGCGTCGCTGACAAAAGTGATTCAGTGAAACCAAATCGTGATTGCAAAGGTGAGATGAACATGTAGCGAACCGCAGGTATCGGCGCACCGCCAGCCCAACGAATCATGATTGCCGAAATGAGAATCGTTAACAGCGCTGCGGCACCAACCAACAACGGCCCGCGCCACCACGGTGTCGATGCACGAAGAACGAAACGAGCTTTCATTTCGCGATACCAGCCATTAACTCACCAATCGACTCGCGTGATGCTTCAGAATGATCAACGATGCCGACCACCGAGCCGCGGTACATCACAGCAACTCTGTCGGCGAGTTCAAGAATCTCGTCGAGGTCTTCGCTGACGAGAACCACTGCGGTGCTTTGTTTGCTCGCCTGGGCGATTAACGATCGAACATAGTTGGTTGCCATTACGTCAAGGCCACGGGTTGGTTGTGAAATGATTGCGACCTTGGGGTTGCGGCTAAACAATCTTGCGAGCAGAACTTTTTGCATGTTGCCACCCGAAAGTGTTCCGAAAGCCTGTTTAGGATTTGCCTTGATCTCAAATTGAGTGATCGCCGATTCGCAGTGACTGAGCATTTCTTTGCGCCGCAATTGAAGTTTGCCTGCAAACTTTTCGACACAATCGAGAATCAAGTTCTCGACAACTTGCAAAGCGTGCACCGCCGATGCATGGCGGTCTTCGCCCAAAATGCCGACGCCGGCGCGCATCAGCGATTGGGGAGTATTGCTGCCCAGTTGTCGACCTTCGACCACTATGGTGCCGCTGTCGATTTGAGTTGTGCCGCTCAAGACATTGACGAGTTCTGTCTGCCCGTTGCCCGAAACACCAGCAATACCCAAAATTTCGCCGGGTCGAACCGCAAAACTGACGTCACTTAGACCACCGGCTTCTCGTGTAACCCCAACAGACTCGAGCACCAAAATAGGGCTCTGACTCTGACTCGGGCTCGCACTGCGCTGGCGTTGTTCGGCGCCCGACTGTTGTTCGCCAACCATGAGCGTGACTAACTCTTTTGACGTGATGCCGTTTGCAAGTGAACTCGACACGACCTGACCGCGTCGCAAAACCGACACGCGATCAGCAACTTTTTCGATCTCGGCCATCTTGTGACTGATTAAAACGATGCCGATGCCCGCATCTGAGCGCAATCGGCGAATAACTTCGAGCAACGAATCGATGTCGTTTGGGCCGAGAACCGCAGTCGGTTCATCCAAAATCAAATAAGAGCAGCCCGACATCAATGCCTTCAATATTTCAACTCGTTGCTGTAATGAGATTGGCAGTGACGAGACAATTGCATCTGGTGGCACATCAAGTCCGAAACGTGTCGAAGCCGAGACGATTTCGGCACGGACCCGAGCCAAGTCGATAGCAAATGTTTTTGCGCTCGCGAGTGCAATATTTTCGATGACGGTCATATTTTTGACTAACGAAAAGTGCTGCGTGACCATGCCGATGCCCGCGGCACGCGCATCGCGCGGAGATTCAATTTTTAACGCAACTCCATCGGCTTCAATTTGGCCAGAGTCAGGTTGCGAAAGTCCATACAAGATTTTCATCAGGGTGGTCTTGCCCGCCCCGTTTTCGCCAAGAAGAGCGTGCACTTCACCCGCACGCAAATCAAGCGAAACATCACTCAACGCAATCGTCTCACCATATGCCTTGGTGATGTTGCGCAAATAAATTGAGGGGGCGCCACCACGAGATGCGATGACAACCCCCTCAACTGAATTCATAATTTAATTTTCGACTTTAATGTCGAAAATTTATTTCTTCACCGAACCAGCCGGAACTGCCTCGTTGATGTCAACGCGCAGAGTTCCTGCTTTGATTGCTGCCATTGCCGCTTCGGCTTTGGCAACTACTTCGGCTGGAATTCCGCCAGTTACACCGGTGTTGATTTCTGCCAAGAGTGCGCCACCCTTAGCGACCATGCTGAAGTCTTTCAAGTCTTGCGACGTGTATGACCCAGCCTTGACCTGGTTGAGAATGTATTTGACGGTTGGACGCATGTTCCAAACGTTTGAAGTCACAACCGACTGTGGTGCGATGCTCTTTTGATCCATCTGGTTACCGAATGAGAGCAAGCCTTTTTCTGCGGCCGCTTCGATGACACCAGCACGCTCAGCGAACATAATGTCAGCACCTGCCGAAATTTGCGAGAGCGCCGCTTCTTTTGCTGCTGCCGGGTCAAACCACGAGTTGATGAAAGCAACTTTTGCTTCAACTTTCGGGTTAACCGATTGTGCGCCAGCAATGAATGCGTTGACAATGCGATTCACTTCAGGCACCGGAATGCCACCGACGATGCCGATGATGTTCGTCTTGGTCAAACTGCCGGCCAAGATTCCTGAAACGTATGCAGGCTCGTGAATCCAGTTGTCGAACACTGAGAAGTTTGGCTCAGCAGGTCCGCCACCTGAACCCATCACCCATGCAATGTCTGGGTAGTCAAGCGCAACCTTACGAGCTGATTCTTCGTTGCCGAATGAGTCACCCATGATGATGTCTGGTTTGTCTTCTTCGGCGATCTGTCGCGCTGCACGCTCGAAAGCGCCAGAGGCGTAACCGATGCCGTCAATGTACTTGTATGTAATTTCGCCAGCGTCTGCCATTTCTTGCAGCGCCTCGTGAATTACTCCGTCCCACGGTTCTTCAATTACCGATGAATAGGCGGCAACGACGCTTAATACGCCGTCGCTTTCGCTCGATTCATCACTACTTCCACTATTGCCACCGCATGCGGCTAGCACAATTCCTGCTAACGCTAATACGGCAAATGAATTTCTCAACTTTTTCATTTCGCAACCCCCTTTTGTTGTTGTGCCCGAGACTAGTTGCTCTTTGGGAAGTCCTCAAAAGTGGCGGAGAAGTATGTCGCGACACCAAATCATCACGCCAAATATATGCTTTTACCGCACGGGGATTAGCGCAGCTTGGTAGCGCGCCACGTTCGGGACGTGGAGGCCGGGAGTTCAAATCTCCCATCCCCGACAAGTCGGAACCCCGACAAAGTCGCGCGTCACGACGCCGTATCCCCGACGAGTCGTACTCCTTAAAGACAGACGCTTAAGCGCCTGGTGCTCGATATTTCAGTGTCTTTGATTTTGCAGCAGCAGCATCCATTTCTGCTGGAGTGATCAACTGAGTGAGTTTCGCAGAGATTTTGCCCGAGGCTGAAACTGTCCCAGTCAGCGCAAGTGCCGACGCAGTATCTGGAGCATCGACAATTCCAATAAGGTCGTCGCTGCCGATCGCAAAGTACATTGCTTCGATTTTGCCGCCGAGTGCCCCAGCAAGAGCTTGTGCTTCTGCCAGGCGTGCGGTGCCGCCTTCGGCCATTAGGCCTTTGACTCCTTCGGCGTTATACGACGCGGTGATTAGAAACTTGGGCATTTCGGGTCCTTTCGGTTAGTGAATTTTTCTGAAAATTGACAGTAGTTCGAGCGTCTTGCATTTAGCAAGTCGAAGGCTCATTCCGCAAACATTTAGCCACGCATATATCTCTTTATCGATGGATACATCGGGCCGCCCCAGGCCCACCCGTGATCGCTTCACATGCTGCATGTATTGACGTAGCGTTATCTGCAGTGATGAAAAAGCAAGCGTCGCTGGTTTTCGCGGGCGTAACTGACATGCAAATTGATCAAGACGTTAAATCAGAGTTGGTGACGCGCCTCAATCGCATCGAGGGACAAATTCGCGGCATCGAAAAAATGCTCGAAGACGACCGCGAGTGCCGAGACATCGTCACGCAAATCGCCGCGGCAACCAAGGCTCTCGAAACTGTTGGCTTTCGAATGTTGGCCTCGGGGCTTGCCGATTGCATCAAGCATCCGCGAAAGTCGGCGGCCGACGGCTATTCGCTTGACCAAGTCGAAAAACTGTTTCTAAAACTCTCGTAGATGCGAATTCGCAGCGCCAAATATATGCTTTTACCGCACGGGGATTAGCGCAGCTTGGTAGCGCGCCACGTTCGGGACGTGGAGGCCGGGAGTTCAAATCTCCCATCCCCGACAAGTC
>JANRBC010000022.1 GCA_030727685.1 Ilumatobacteraceae bacterium | reverse complement strand
AAGCGCGCCGAAATCTATGAGCGTCTTGGCATCGCGACTGTCGCCACGGTGAAATGGACGTCAGATCGAATTCTGCGCCGAATTTTGCCAGACCTGCCGGCAGTTGAGTGGACTGACCCGAGTTCGTCAGTCGTTCTTATTGAACGCACTCTGCCCGACAGTTTGGTCGGCGAAAAAGTTCTCGAGCTCGAAATCAAGGGTGCTCGTATCTCGGCGTTGCGCCGTTTGAGTGCGGCGGTCATCCCAGATTCGAAGACTCTCGTTCAACAGGGCGACATCGCTTATTTCACGGTTGAAAAAGACTCGATCAATTCACTTGACGAGTTTTTGAAACGAGGACCATCATGAAAGTTGTAGTCGCCGGTGGTGGCAGCGTCGGCCGTTTCACAGCCGAGCAACTTGTTGCTGCAGGACACAATGTTGTCGTTGTCGAAAACGATCGCGCCGTCGTGCGCAACTATGGCAAAGAAGAAGAAGCCAAAGGTGTTCGCTGGCATCTCGGCGATGCATGCGATGTCGAAGTACTTCGCGCAGCTGGCGCCGCAGATGCAGAAGTTGTCGCTGCTGTAACTGGCGACGACGAAGACAACTTGGTTGTTTCGCTGTTAGCAAAACAAGAGTTTGGCGCGCCACGCGTGATCGCGCGCGTTAATAATCCTAAAAATCATTGGATGTTCAACGAGATGTGGGGCATCGACATCGCGGTGTCAACACCTCACTTGATTACGAGCCTGGTTCAAGAAGCAGTTTCGGTTGGCAACTTTGTAAAACTTATGGACTTCAAGGGCGGCAAAGCCGAACTTGCCGAAGTTACTTTGGCCGACGCGTCACCTGCGTGCGACAAGACTTTGAAAGAGTTGAAGTTTCCGCGAAGCGCAACCGTGGTGGCGATTGTGCGCGACCAAGTTGTTTTGGTTCCCGAGAGCGACACGATTTTGCGCGCAGGTGACGAAGTAATGGTGTTGATTACCGAAGACGCTGAAACAGCGATTCAAAAAATCTTGATCGGCTAAACAATTACCCGAGCAGGGTGTAAGCCGGATTCAAAATCACAGTTCGTGCGCCGTCACGATGTGGCACACCATCAACCATGATGCATTTGCCATGATCGACACCCGGAATATTGCGTCGGCCGCTAAAGATAACTGTTGCTTCGCCGGTGCCATCGTTGATCACGAGTTCGACAGCAGGCACACCACTGCGCGGTTTAATGCGCATGCGTTTGATTTCTCCGGCAAGTTTTGTTCGAGTGCGCACTTGCGAGTCAGCAATATTGACAAAGTCATATTCTTTGAATCGCTCGCAGAGTCGCTCTGAATCGATTTCAAGATTGTCGGCAGTCAGTCGCTTGCCGAATGATCGAATGCCCATTAGCTCGTAGCCAACTTTGTTAACTCTTGATCTAACTCTTCATCTGAAAGCACGCCGATTCTTGTCGTTACTGTGCCGTCTTTGGCGATAAACACCCACGCTGGTTGATAGGGCACATTGAAGCGAGAGAAAATTTCGCCTGGTCCGTCGTTGATGTTGGTGAACGAAAGACCGTTTTCATTTACGAAATCTTGCATGTCGCCACCGCTGCCATTCCATGCGACGCCTGTGACTTGCACTTTGCCTTTAAAAGTTTTGTATGCAGCCTCGACCGAGGATGACTCAGATTTGCAAGCCCGTCAACCAGGCGCCCAAAACCAAAGCGCGAGTGGTTGAGATTGCAAAACCGTTGCGCTGTCGAAAGTTGCGCCGCTAAGAAGTGTGGCTGTGAATTGAGCCTTTGCATTTATTGCATTGTTGCTCGCCGAATTCGCCGTCGCATCTGACGAGTCGGCGATTGCAGCAGTTTCAGTTTCAGCAGTTGTTGTCGAACCATCGGGCCCGCAACTTGAGACGAGCAAAAGCGAAAAAACCAAGACTAAACTTCGAGTGAATTTTTTCGGAGAGTTCATCTAGTTATCAGAGTAACTGCTCGACGCATTTGCAATGTGGTGGGGCGAATTTGCCTTGTGCGCCCTAGTATTTACGGTCGTGAGCACGCGAAAATTGATTCTTCTCTCGCTTCTCTGCGGAGTCGCCATTTTGTTGGCAGGCTCGGTGCAACTATTTCTCATGTCACGCTGAGTCTTTGACTCGATCTTGACGCTGACGGCTACGATAAATAAGGCAAATCGCAGAAAGAGACCCCTTGGCAGACCAATTTGATCTCGTCGTAATCGGTGGAGGTCCTGGTGGCTACGCATCTGCGTTTTACGCAGCATCGGCGGGCATGAAAGTTGCGTTAGTTGAACGCGACACAATCGGCGGCACTTGTTTAAATCGCGGTTGCATTCCGGCAAAAGCATTTCTCGAAACTGCCGCAGCCAATCGTCACGTTGCGCACGCATCAGAGTTCGGCATCAATGCGAGTTCAACTGGCATTGACTTCGCCGTTAGTCAGGCGCGAAAAGCGCGCATCGTCGACGGCCTTGTCAAAGGTTTGACGGGCCTCACAAAGTCAAAGAAAGTTACATACTTTTTGGGCACGGGTTCGCTTGAGGCAAATCGCACAGTGAACATCGCGATGGCTGACGGCACAACCACAAAAATTCAGGGATCAAAAATTGTGCTTGCAAGTGGTTCTGTGCCGCGAACTATTAAAGGTTTCCCTATCGGTGGGTCGATCATGACATCAGACGAAGTTTTGATGTTGAGCACAATTCCAAAGCGCATCGCAATTATCGGTGGTGGCGCGATCGGTTGTGAGTTTGCATCAACTTTCGCCGACCTGGGTTCAGCGGTCACAGTTATCGAAGGCGCGCCAAAAATTTTGCCAGGGCTCGACCCAGATGTGGCCAATGTCGTCGTTAAAACTTTTGCGAAAAAGAAGATTGCAATTCTCACTGGGGCAGTTGTTGCTGGCCAGAGCAAGCAACCAGATGGTTCGACGCAAATTACTTTTGCCTCTGGTGAGCCAGTTGTTTGCGATGTCGTAATCATGTCGATTGGTCGCAGACCATTTGCTGACGAACTCGGACTCAAGGGCACTGCCGTCAAAGTTGATGATCGTGGTTTTGTTGTGGTCGATGAATATTGCCGAACTGGCGAGCCAGATGTTTATGCGATCGGTGACCTTATTAATACGCCACAACTCGCTCATGTTGCGTATGCCGAAGCAATTTTGGCTATTAAACACATGCGCGGCGAAAGTGTTTCGCCGGTCATGTACGACCGAGTGCCATGGGCAATTTATTGTCATCCAGAAGTTGCGTGGGCTGGGCCATCAGAAGAGCAAGCACGTGCTGCTGGCCATGATGTTGTTGTCGCCAAACATCAGTTTCGTGCAAACTCGCGCGCGATGATTCTCGGAGAAACTGATGGACTCGTGAAGGTGATCGCAAAGAAAAATCGCGATGGTTCAGCCGGTCAAGTTTTAGGTGTGCACATGGTTGGCCCATGGGTGACAGAGCAGTTGGCTGCCGGTTATTTGGCCGTCAACTGGGAGGCTTCAGTCGACGAGATCGCAGAATTCATAATGCCGCACCCAAGTTTGAGCGAACTCTTTGGTGAAACCGTTCTTTCACTCACAGGTAGAAGCTTTAACGCATGACAAACCGAGCGTCGTGCCGTGCGAAAAAACTAGTATTTACGAGATAGAGAGCAAATCAAATGGCTGACATCACACTTCCGCAACTTGGCGAAACCGTCACCGAGGGCACGATCACACGTTGGTTTAAAAAAGTAGGCGACACAGTTGCTGCTGACGAACCATTGTTCGAAGTTTCGACAGACAAAGTTGATACAGAGGTGCCGTCACCTGTTGCTGGCACTGTCACTGAAATTCGAGTTAACGAAGGTGACACAGTTCCGGTTGGCACTGTGATTGCAGTTGTTGGTGCGGCGAATGCGGCTACTGCGCCTGCACCGGTTGCACCTGCGCCAGTTGCCGCGCCTGCGCCGACTCCTGCGCCGGCGCCAGTTGCACAACCTGCGCCGGCACCTGCACCGGTTGCACCTGCGCCAGTTGCACAACCTGCGCCTGCACCAGTTGCACAACCCGCACCTGCACCGGCCGCTCGACCTGCCGCAGCAGTTGCCACTGCAACGCGAACTGCGATTGCGCCAAATGTTTCGAACAAACTTCTGTCACCAGTTGTGCGTCGTCTAGTTGCCGATCACGGCATCGATATAAACGCGCTCATCGGCACGGGCCCTGGTGGTCGAATCACTCGTGAAGACGTTTTAGATTTCATCGATCGAACTGGTTCAACACCAGTCGCGCCAGCACCAGCACCAGTTGTGCAGGCTGTGCCGGTGCCGCAAGTTTCGGTTGCACCAGCCGCACCTGCACCTGTCGCACCTGCACCCGCGCCGCAAGTTGCGCGAACACCAGCACCTGCGCCAGTTGCTGCTTCGGCACCACCTACCAAGTTCACTGCGCCATCCGAACGCGAAACTGTTTTGCCGCTTTCGAAGATTCGCAAACTCACTGCGTCGCACATGATCATGTCGCAGGCTGTCAGTGCACACGCGTTTAGCGTCGTCGAAGTTGACTATGCAAATGTCGATGCAACTCGCAGCGAAGTAAAAGACCAGTTCAAACAGTCAGAAGGTTTCACGCTCACATACTTGCCGTTTATTGCGCGAGCAATTGTCGATGCGTTGGCTGAGTATCCAAATTTGAACGCGAGCATCGAAGGCGACAGTTTGGTCGTGCATAACTATGTTGACTTGGGCATCGCTGTTGACCTCGAGTTCAACGGTTTGCTCGTGCCAGTTGTTCGCAGCGCCGATGGCAAACGTTTGCGTGCGATCGCCCGTGAGATTTCTGATCTTGCAACTCGTGCTCGAGCACGAAAACTTACGCCAGATGAAATTCAGGGTGGCACATTCACGATCTCGAACAACGGCTCGGCCGGTTCGGTGTTGACGATGCCGATTATCAACCAACCGCAAGTCGCAATCATGTCGACAGACGCAATTGTTCGAAAGCCTGTTGTCGCCAGATTGTCAGACGGCACTGAGAGCATCGCGATTCACCCGGTTGGCAATTTGGCAATGAGTTGGGATCACCGCGCTTTCGACGGCGCATACGCCGCAGGTTTCTTGTCAAAAGTCAAACGCGTTCTTGAAACACAGGACTGGTCAGCGGAGATTTAACTCGTGTCGCGCGAAAATGTTGCAGTTATGCCGCGCGAAAAATTTAACATCGCGTCGAAATTGAATGTTCGTTGGCTCGGCAAGGTGCCGTATCACGAGGCTCTTGCTGTGCAGAGTGCGATGTTTAAACATTCATCGCGGCAACATCTGTTGATGCTCGAGCATCCCCATGTTTTTACGTATGGGCCGAGTGCTGACTTAGAAAAAAACTTGAAGTGCGACCCGGCGCAAGTCGGTGCAGAACTAGTCAAAGTAAACCGTGGTGGCGACATCACATATCACGGGCCGGGGCAACTAGTTGTTTATCCGATTTTGAATTTGGCGCCGAAGCACGGCGCTAATGGCCCGGCCGACATGCAGGCTTATGTGCACAACGTCGAACAACTAGTGATTGACACGCTTTTGCATCTTGGCGTTCAAAACGTTGGTCGACTTATTGGCTACCCAGGTGTTTGGGTCGACGTGCAAAGTGACGAGCCAAAAAAGATTTGCGCAATTGGTGTGCGAGTGTCGCGCGGGCGAACAATGCACGGGTTTGCGTTGAATGTTTCGACCGATCTGACTTTTATGCGCGAACACATCGTGCCATGCGGCATTTCTGAACATGGCGTTACGTCGCTTCATGAACTTGGTTTTGATTTGACCGTGCAGCAAGTTGCCGATGTTGTCAGCGTGCTTGCTGCGCAGCGTTTTGCTGGCGGCGAGTTTGATCGTCACGATGTTGTTTGGTCATCTGCTGCGGCCGCCGAGCAAAGCACAGTGGCGAGTGCGAACGTGCAGATTTCGGCACGCAAACCCGAGTGGCTGCGACCTCATGTCAGCCACGGCCCAGAAGTTTTGGCGACGAAAAAAACTTTGCGTGACTTGAACCTCGTCACAGTTTGCGAAGAGGCTGGTTGCCCGAATCTTTCAGAGTGTTGGGCAGACGGCACGGCCACGATGATGGTGCTCGGTGAGCGTTGCACTCGCGCATGCGGTTTTTGTCTGATCGACACGCGCAAGCCTCTAGCGCCAGATGCAAACGAACCATTTCGCGTCGCACAAGCAGTTGCCAAAATGAAACTTGAACACGCGGTGTTAACGATGGTTGCGCGTGACGATCTCGCCGACGGTGGCATGAGCCATGTCGCGCAGTGCATTCGTGAAATTCGAATCGCGTCACCGTCAACTCGTGTTGAAACACTGATCTCAGACGCGAAAGGCACCGACGCCCTTGAAACTTTGTTCGCTGAACGCCCAGATGTTTTGAATCACAACATTGAGACAGTTGCCAGATTGCAGCGCGAAGTGCGCCCGTCTGCTGGCTATGCACGAAGTCTTTCGGTTTTGGCGCGGGCAAGTGCTGCAGGTCTCGTGACGAAATCTGGTTTCATGCTTGGTCTTGGTGAAACAAAAGAAGAAGTCGAAGCAACTTTGATCGACCTTGCAGCAGTTGGCGTGCAGATCGTGACGATCGGTCAATACTTGCGGCCCTCTATCGAGCATCTGCCAGTCGCGCGGTGGGCTGATCCGCAAGAGTTTGCGTATTATGCAAAGTTCGGCGTGAAACTTGGCATAAAGCATGTTGAAGCAAGTCCGTTGACGCGATCGAGTTATCACGCCAAGCAAGCTGCAGAAAGCACAACAGCGCAAGCGAACGGCGAACCAGTTGTTGTTCGCTTGGCTCAAGTTGGTTCGCACTAGCTCGCGTTAGCTTGCGTTGGCTTGTGTGTGCGTTAGTTAGAGTGAGAATATGACGACTGTTAAGGGTGGTGCACTTTATGCGTCGCGCTTAGCGCGAGTTCGCCAGTCGATGAAGAGTCAATCGATCGATGCGGCGTTGCTCAGTGTTGGTCACGACTTGCCATATTTGACTGGTTATTACGCGATGCCACTCGAGCGGCTGACGATGCTTGTGGTGACGCACGATTCGGTGGCGGCGCTTGTTGTGCCGCGACTCGAAGCACCACGAGTGACGCCGTTTGATGATGTTTTCAAAGTCGTGCCGTGGGGTGAAACCGAAAACCCAGTTGAGATCGTCGCCAAGCATCTTGGTGGGGCGAAGCGAATTGCAATCGGCGATCAAATGTGGGCGAGATTTTTAGTTGAGTTGATGGGTTTTGTTTCGGGCGCCAATTTTGTGCGCGCCGTCGATGTTGTTGGTTCGTTGCGCATGGCAAAAGATGCTGATGAGATTGCGGCGTTGCAGGCGGCGGGTGCAGCAGCCGATCGCGTGGCGACGCAACTTCGGGCAGGCGATATTGCGTTAGTCGGTCGCACTGAAGCCCAAGTTTCTGCCGACATTTCGGCGCGACTAATTGCCGAGGGTCACGATGTTGTTAACTTCGCGATTGTTGCCGCAGGCGAAAATGCGGCGAGCCCGCATCATCACCCAGGTTCGCGAGTTATCAAGCAAGACGAAATTGTGTTGTGCGACTTTGGCGGCACGATGAACGGCTATTGCAGCGACATCACGCGATGCGTTTATATCGGTGAGCCTTCACGAAAAATTACGAGTGCATATTCTGTTTTGCATGCGGCGCAGGCTGCAGGTGTTGCAGCCGGTGTTGTGGGCGCGACGTGCGAGTCGGTCGATGCGGCGGCGCGAAAAGTTATTGATGATGCTGGTTTCGGCGATTTTTTTATCCATCGAACGGGCCATGGCATCGGCATGGAAGCGCACGAAGAGCCGTACATGGTCAGCGGCAACAAATTGCCGATTGCCGCCGGGCACGCTTTCAGTGTCGAGCCGGGCATTTATCTGCCGGGCAAGTGGGGTATGCGACTTGAAGACATCGTCGTTGCCACAGATGCTGGTCCGTTGTCGATGAATAACGTCGATCACTCGCTCGCGATTTTGAATTAATGCGTCTCGACGCCGCGACTTTTTTATTGCAATGGTCGGTGGGCGGTCTCGCGTTTTTGTGGTTCACGTTGCGCAGCAAAGAAATTTCTTTGGGTTACTCGAAGTTGTTGCGCGCGACTTACGGCGTGTTGGCGGTGCTTGGTGTTGCCACGGGCTTTTATTTTGACCGAGTTTTGATCCGTGAAGTTGCGGGCGTCGCGGTTGCGGGCATTGCGTTTGCAACTTTTGCGAGGCGCGAATCGCGAACCGATTTGTTTGCAGTCGCGATTGGTGCAGTCGGCTTAATCGGTTCGGTTGTCGCAAACAGTGGTGGCGTTGTCGATTTGTTGCGTGTGCTTGTTGGCGCGGCGTTTCTTGGTGCGATTACCGATTTGATGTTGCTCGGTCATTGGTATTTGGTGCAGCCAGGCATGACGCGCAAGTTGCTTAACGAATTAACGAATGCGGTTTTGTTTATTTGGCCGCTCGAAGTTGTGGTCATGATTTTGCCGACGGGCATGATCAGCGTTTTGAACGGATCAATCGATGACGGATGGAATGGCATTCTTGGATATTTCTGGTTGGGTTGTGCTGTGTTGACGGGCGTGCTTGCGTTTTTCACTCGCGCGGCGTTGAAAGAGCGAAGTTATTCGGCGGTGATGGCGGCGACAGGTTTGAGTTATCTGGCGATTCTCACTGCGTTCGGCACCGACCTCGTCGCCCGCGCCACCCTCGCGCTCTAGCTCTTCTAAAAACTAGGGGGAGGTGAGGGGCCAGGGGTTGGTGCGTTCGAGGGCGAGGGCGAGGTCG